>JBHPDY010000024.1:0-16924 GCA_042577605.1 Candidatus Margulisiibacteriota bacterium | reverse complement strand
AACGCTTTGCCTATTCCGCCAAGAGATAAAAAAGCTCTAATTAATGGATTTATAAAAACATATATTACAAAAATGACCAAACCAACAGATGAAACATTAAGCGTACTGTTTTCTTTTGCAAGCAGTAATAGCGCTCTTCAAAAACTATTTATTTCTTATATTACTAACAAAAAAATTACATTTAACGGACCTATTATCTCTGCCTTTATCAATTTCGGCTGCTTGGAAGATAAGTTCCTTCCCAGTGATATCAATACTGAAAAAAGCTTTCTGGAAAAATATGTTCTTTCAAATGAGGAAATATCTCTAAGTCACAAAAAGCAAATTATTCTTATCTATTTTCAAACTCCATACTTACCAAAAGAAACGCTGTTAAACGCCATAAAAGTAGTAGGATCCTTATTTCCTGATCTCTCCATTAAGCTAAATCCTTATTACCTGAATTTCAGATGCTTTAAAGTGAAAACAACCGTTAAGATTCCTGATGTAAAAGAAGATATTCACACCTTAATAAAATGGGTTAAATTATTCAAATATGAGCTGGTTAACCATAAAAACAATAGTATTTATCCTGATTATTATAACCAGGTTTATAAGGCTGTTTTAAAGCTCATTGAACAACTCCAGGACGAGGATAAGAAGAAAGAACTTGTGATTGTAGAAAATACTATAAAAGTGGTAAGCATTCGTGAAAAGATAAGCTGGTTAAAATTTATATTGCAAATATCAGAAGGTGGATTAGTAAATATAATCAAAGAAAAAGACCAGTGTCAAATAGAGACTACTCAGGTTGCGGTTAGGGTTTCTAAAGAGTTTCTTCATTCAGTCCCTAAAACATTTGAGCAATGGTGTGAGCTAATGTTTGAAAACTTCAGAAGAGAACTATGTGAGCATGTTTTCAATTCAGTTGTATTTCCCCAATATGTAAAATATAAAAATGAATCGCGGGCATTACATGACAGGTTTTTCTATCTTATCGGTAAATTGGGATATGAATTTGTTGATAAACTTCTACGGGAGCCGCTCTGGTATGAACGTGCATTTACTCCGAACAAGATAAGATACTCTAATTATTGTATTAAGCTAATACTACCAGAATTAAAAAAGAAATTTACTTTATATGTACTAATACCTCATCTGAAATCCGAATTTAACAGTGTAACAAAGAAAATGCTTGCATCAAAAAAACGCACAAAAGAGGACACGGCCTTATACCATCTTTTATGCAAAGCTTTCAGAAGCTCATTAAAACGTTTGTTAACGGAACTATTCAATTGTATTACGGAAAAAGAATATTCGAAGATTAAGCTGAAAATAGGAAAGCACTTAAAGGATTTTAAATATTTTGGTAGAGATGAATTAAAAGTCATACTAACTGCTTTGCTGCCACATAAAGACAAGATAATTTTTGATTTCAAACTACTAAACTCATACTATAATTATTTTCAGGCATTAGATCAAACTTCTATAAAAATAGAGTACAAAAATATCCCTGAGGATGTTCTGCTAGATCTATTGTTTTATTTCGGATTTCTTAGCAGATCTGATCAAATAAAAAAGTTATTAAAAAAATAGGCTTTTTGGACCTGTTGCAAACTAGGTTTTTACTTCCTTAAATGCTTTAGCTGCAATATCTGTACGATAATACATTTTCTCAAAACTAATCGCTTTTACGCCCTTATATGCCAGTGTTTGGGCAGATTTTAAATCATGGTCTAGTCCTACCACCCCTAATACTCTACCGCCATTAGTGACCAGAGCATTTTGTTCATTTAGCTTTGTGCCGGCATGAACTAACTGGAGTGAAGTATTGTTCTGAAAAAACTCGAATCCTGTAACAGGCTTGCCTTTTTCATAATTGCCCGGATATCCTCCGGAAGCCAAGACAATACAAACCGCACTTTGTTCTTCCCATTCCAGCTTAACGTTTGAAAGATTATTATCAGCTATGGCTTCAAACACCTCAAGCAGATCATTTTTTAACCTTGGGATAACAACCTGTGTTTCAGGGTCCCCGAACCTGACGTTAAATTCAACAACAGCAGCTTGGCCCTTGTCGATCATAAGTCCGGCATAGAGAATGCCCTTGTATATGATACCTTCTTTCTTAAGCCCGGTGATTAAGGGCTTAAAGATTGTTTCTAATACTAATTCATCTATTTCAGCAGATACTAGCGGAGCAGGTGAATATGCTCCCATACCGCCGGTATTGGGGCCTTTGTCGCCGTTATAAATTGCTTTATGGTCCTGGGCTGACGCCATGGGGATAACCGTATCTTCATCTACAAAAGCTAAAATTGATGCTTCTTCTCCCTTCAGAAATTCTTCTATTACTACGGAAGCTCCGGCACTGCCGAATATATTATTTATAAAGCAGTCTTCCAAAGCTTTTTTTGCTTCGGCTTCTGTGGCTGCGACAGTCACTCCTTTGCCCGCTGCCAATCCATCTGCTTTGATTACTATCGGATACTGATTTTTTCCGGTTAAATATGAAATAGATTCTTCAAAAGTGGTAAAACAAGCAAAATCCGCACTTGGTACATTATATTTTCTCATTATCTGTTTAGCCCATATTTTAGAGCCTTCTAATTGGGCTGCTTTTTGATTAGGGCCTATTATTTTCAAATTATGGCTTTCAAACTTATCAACAATACCCGCAACCAGAGGCATTTCCGGGCCTACAATTGTTAAATCTATTTTGTTTTCCAGGGCAAAAGCCAGCAATTCTTCTATTTGATCTTCCTTTAGGGAAATGTTTTCTCCAATTTCTGCAGTACCTGCATTCCCGGGGGCAATATATAGCTTGGCTAATTTGGGGCTTTCTTTCATTTTTAGGGCTAAACTGTGCTCTCTTCCCCCGGAACCGATTAATAGAATTTTCATGCAATCCTCCTCTGAAAAGCCAAGATTTGTTCTCTTGTCTGATGCATTAATTCCTGAATATACTCACGTTCCTCTTGCTTATCTTTTACTTTTTTTATATGTATTGGTTTGCCTATGATCAAATTAACTTTACCCGGCCACATCATTAAGCTTTTTTTATTTAAGATGTTTACCGTACCATGAATAAAGCAAGGCACAATAGGCGTTCCGGTCTGAACAGCGATTTGAAAAGCTCCTTTCCTAAAGGCGCCTATTGTTCCGTCTAAAGTTCTGGTACCTTCCGGAAAAAACAAAATTGATTTGCCATTTTCTTTAATAATTGTTTTAAGGCGCTCTATTTCCCGTACTGCTTTGCGGGCATTTCCTCTGTCTATTAGAACATGCCCTTGTTTTTTTAAGGTCCCGCTTAAAACAGGTATTTTAAGCAATTCTTTTTTAGCAATGAATCCGAATTTTTTCGGCACGGTGGCCATAAACATTACTATATCCACATGGCTTTGGTGATTAGATACCAGAATAAAATTTCCGTTTTTAGGAATGTTTTCCTTACCTTGTGTATAAAGTTTAAATCCACAAGCAAACAATCCTAATCGAACAAGTGCTTTGGTAGCGCTTATTCTTCCCCATTCCTTATCTTTGTAAAACAGGGCCATCATACTTCCCAGCAACCTCTGGGTTATCATTGCCCATATCGCATAAAACCAAGCCCAAATAGTAAAAAGGAGTTTGAAGGGATATATTAAGATTTTCATTATGTTTTTCATTAGGTATATTCTCTATCAAAAGGGTGGATTTTATCAAGAGTCTGTACGAAATAGCGATAGCGCTTTATTTAAGCTATAATTGGAATATCATAACTAGGAGGGTATTTTTTAACTATGAAATCTTTAATTGAATCATTATCCGGTACCAGGGGAATAATCGGAGAAAACCTTCATCCAAAAATTGGCCTTAATATGGCAACTGCTTTTGGGACTTTAGTTGGTAAAGGCCCTGTAATTGTCGGCGGTGATACCAGGGTATCCTATGAAATGCTTAAAAATACTGTTATTTCCGGCCTAATCTCTGTTGGTACAGATGTAATTGATATAGGAAAAGTGCCTACACCTACTGTCCAGCAGATGATCATTCACCATAAAGCTGCGGGTGGCATGGTGATAACTGCATCCCACAATCCTGTGATGTGGAACGGTATTAAACTAATGAATAAAACCGGTTCTTTTCTGGATGACACAGAATATGAAAAATACTTAAAAATATACCATGCGGATGCTATTAAACTTGCTGATTGGCCAGACCTGGGGAGCATATCCCGGGATGATAAGGCGCTTGAAAAACATATTGATAAAATAATAAGCATTTTGGATATTGCGCCCATTAAAAACTCTGGTTTAAAAGTTTTGATCGATCCAAATAATGGCGCTGGATGTATCCCCAATGAAATGCTTCTTAAAAAGCTCAATATCGACTATACGATCATAAACAAGGAACCGCATGGCAGGTTCACGCATAACCCAGAACCTGTAAAAGCCAACCTAAACCAAATTATGGCAGAGTTATCTTCAGGAAAATATGATATTGGTTTTGTTCAGGATGCAGATGCGGACAGGCTGGTCATCCTGGATGAAAAAGGCACATTCATCGGGGAAGACTATTCCCTGGCATTTTGCATGGACTATATCCTTAGTAAGGATCAGAGTACTAATAAAAAAATCGTTGTAAACTTATCTACTTCTATGATTGCCGACTGGCTGGCAAAAAAATATAATGCGGAAATTTTCTACACCATAATCGGAGAATCAAATGTCACCCAGGAGATCAAGCGTCAAAATGCTCTTGTTGGCGGTGAAGGAAACGGGGGCGTGATTTATCCTAAGGTCGGCTGGGGCAGAGACAGCCTGGTAGGTATTGTTATTGCTTTAAAACATCTTGCAGAAAAAAAGCAGTCAGTATCAGAGATTATTGCTACTTATCCGAAATATATCTTGTTAAGAGATAAAATCCAGATCTCCGCCAGGGAAGATGCAGATAAATACCTGGCTGCTATTGAGGATAAACATAAGAACTGCAAAATTAATAAGGAAGACGGGATTAAAATTATATTTGAAGAATCCTGGGCCCATATCCGGCCTTCAAATACGGAACCAATAATGAGAATGTTTGTCGAAGCTGGAGATGAAGTAAAAGCAAAATTGCTGTTATCGGAAATCAAACATATTATAGCAAGTGTTTAATAAAAATATATGCATTGTTTGAGTGGCTACTAATTAGTTAAAATCGTTAACTTACCTCTGGTTATTTTCTTCCGGCCGTTAGCTGACAGGGTGAGAAGATAAAAATAAGTGCCATTTGCTAACAGCCGGCCGCTGTCATCCATTCCATCCCAGGAAATAGTGTCATAACCTGAGACAACAACTTTCTCTAAGCTTTTCACTTGCGTGCCTTTAAAATTATAAACCTTGATCTGAACCAGGCCTCCGGAAGAGGTGAAGCCAAACTTGGTGCCTTGGGTCCCAAAGGGATTTGGAAAATTCAATACCTCCTTTATAAAAGTGTTACTTGCTGTATTGATGGAAATTATAGAGTTAGTGTAATCCCCGCTGTGAATATTAGATTCTCCAAGCAGGTTTACTAATTTGTCCATTTCTATTAAGCCATATCCTGTGTAGTCATCTTTGCCTTGTCCGGAAATATCTCTGGCTGATTGGATCAGAATAGCTTTAACCTCTTCTGGCGTTAATGCAGGCTTATTTGCTATAACCCTGGAAACAATACCAGTAAGAATGGCAGCGCTCTGGGAAGTGCCTGACTTTTTAGAATAGTCTTTGTTTGGAATAAGGCTGTAAATTGATCTCCCGTATTCTGCAAAGTCTATATGCGTCCCAAAGCTTGTAAAAGAGGAAGGGCTTAAATTAAGGTCTAAAGAACTCACTGCCAGCACCCCGGAAAATCCTGCGGGATACTCTACTACATTACTTCCTAAATTACCGGCAGCTGCTACAACTATCACACCTCTTGAAATTGCATAATCAATAGCAGTTTTGAGAACCGACGAATATTTATAGTACCCCCAGCTGCAATTTATAACCTTTGCCCCCATATCAACCGCATATTTGATAGCTGCAGCTCCATCCAATTGTGTTCCCCTGCCGTTGTTGTCCAAAAACTTGATATTTAAGATTCTAGCAGCAGAATTCAAGCCTGCAATTCCCAATGAATTGTTTTCTTTAGCAGATATAATACCTGCGATATGGGTGCCATGCCCGTAATAATCCATAGTGTCAGTATTATCTTGGCCATTAATATAACCATTAAAATTATAGCCCTGGACATCATCTATAAAACCATTGTCGTCGTCATCTAAAGAATTTATAGTTTCATCAGTATTTTGATAAAGGCTGTCTTTGATATCCGGGTGAGTGTAATCAATCCCAGTATCAATAACAGCAACTTTTACAATATCGTGGACGGGAATTTCTAATAACTTATACAAATCCGTATCGATAAGATAATTCTGTTCAGATAAATATTCATCATTAGGCAACACAAAAGCATAAACATAATAATTCGGTTCTGCATATTCAACCCAATTTTCCCTGGAGATTTCCTGGGCCAGTTTTTCTATGTCCTGATCTGAATTTACTTTGTACATATATGTATTTTCGGTAAATTTTTTATCCGGTAGACTTTTAGTTTTGAACGATAACGGGATTATTTGATTTATAGCGTGCTTTTTTTTATATGAAGCTAAAGACATTTTTACTTTTACAGGTTTGGTTTTAACGATTAATACTCCTGGCTCATAATCCCCGGCATGTACATAAATAGTGCTAGAAAACAGCACAATTACTAGCGTAATAAATAATCTTAATCTCATACTGATCCTTTCAGGCATCCCCTTTATTATTAATTATATATTAATTTCTAAAGAAACCTTATGAATGGTTCCTAAAAATTCATTCTGGCCATAAACATAATTTATGGAAGATTTTCCGTTTTTAAGTTCAAGGCCAATTCGAAAGTCCTGGCGGTTAACAACATCTGCCAAACCAAAAGGTATGGATAATAATGGTGTTAGCCTAATTTCTCCTGCACAATTATAAATAACATCTTTGTCCTCAAAAACCGAATTTGCGTATAGATTAAAATTCTCAACCGGATTTAATCCTATTCCCACAGAATATACTTTCTCCTGTTCTTCTTTGTATCCTGTATCCCATTCAATCTTTTCCCCAGTAATATTCTGCGCCATACACCCGATAGACACAATCTGATAATCCAATATTAAGCCTGCATCCACTGAAAAACCTTTGCTGTAATTTTTTAGCACACTATGATATTGATATGTCGAACTAATCCCAAAATGTATGTTCTCATTAATCTGATAAGCCAATGATAAAATCCCGCAAGTTTCAATGTCAGAAAAAGTTCCGACCTGTTGTCCCATTCCATTTATATCTATTGATTCAGGGATATCAGAAATAATTTTTACCGGAATACCAAAGCCAAAGAATAATTGATCATTGATCTTATAGCCTAAACTAAATCCCATAGAAGAATAAAAATTATCAAAGAATGAAGAATAAGAGGTAGAAACCATAAATCCCTGTATTTCAGTTAATCCGGCAGGATTATGGTATAGGGATTCCAAACCTATTCTGGCGGCAGTTGTCGCTCCGGCTTTGGCGTACGATTTAACGGCTGTGATTTCCTTTAAAGCATTTGGACCGGCAAATATAGTATGCAGGCCAATATGTAGTAATACTACTATAGTAAATAGAACTCTCTTCAAGATCTCCCCCCCTGTTACATTAAGATATATTCCCTATATCTTCAGGGGCTAAACATTGTTTTTTAGAGGCGCATTTTAGCGCCCCTTATAGAATTAGTGCGGCATAAGCCGCACTAATTAAAAAAAATATTTGATATATTTGAAATTTTGTTAGTAGTAGTTTGCTATATAGGCACTTATGTTTCTGGCGTTCAGTTGCCTCATATATTTTTTAGCAATTTTTAAATCATTAAAAGATGCCAAGTGAATAGTATAAAGTGAATACTTTTTCTTTTTTCTTTTGCCTGATTTTCTTTCCCAAATATATGGAGAAGCACAGAATTGCTTCATTTGTTCCAGATATTTATTAGCCTTAGAATCTGTTAGAAAAGATCCTACAATTACTCTGTATGTTAAAGGTCTATTAGGATTAGAACTACCTTGTTTGCTAATATTAACCAATTGATTGGCTGACATTGGTTTAAGAATAGTCTTTTTTCTGAATGTTCTTTTACTTGCCCTTAGTTTTTTAGCTATTGCTTTGGCTTTAGCTTTTTCTTGTTTCCTTACTATTGCTTTTGCCTTTGCTAATACTACTTCTTCTTTGGTTTTTGGCTTGCCTGGTTCTACTTTTTTAGCTTTTGGCTTAACATCTTCTTTTATAACCAGCTTTGTTTCCAGTTTTTGTTCCTGGAATGGGCCTGGTTTATCTTCTTCTCCCTTTTTCCAACGTAAAAAGCGATTTATTAGTACAGTAGCCTCTGCTCTGGAAACCAGCTTATCTGGATAGAATTTTCCATAGGCATCTACTCCGTAGCCAAAAACATTCACATAAACACCAAAATATTTTTTATCGTCCTCAGGAATGTTATTGAAATTCATGTCTTTAATAGGTGAAAAATCCGGTAATATTTTGAATTCAACACCTAAATATGATAAAGCACGGCCAATAGAAACTATATAATCGAATTTACTGATATTGGTTTCCGGTTCAAAATAATATTCCTGATCCTCTTCAGAGGAATCTTTTTTTATCAAAATATCAAAGAGTCCCATATCAACTGCTTCGTTAATAATTGGAAAATAATCATTTTTTTGTTCTATATCATCAAATGTCAAAGCTTCGGCTTCATATTCAATTTTGGGCTGGTCTAAATAAACGATTTTAGTAAAAATCCTTTTTTTCCTTATCTTTCTATTTTTAAAATTTAAATCCAAGTTTACAAAGTATTCATCTTCAGGCAGAGGCTGAAAACTATCATCAGTTCCTTCCCATCTTAAAAAATGCGATCCTTGGATAACGCTCTGGCCCTCAAGCAGTTTTTTAACGGGCTTTTTATGCTTATCCGTAACGTAAAGGTCTATTTTATAAGTTATAATTCCGCTGCCCTTTATCTCAAACTCTATGGGAGCTAAATTTTCTGAAATAATTTCATGGAGTTTTGTGCCCAGAAATACCATCTTGACCGCTTCTTTTTTTAAGATCGGCAAGCTGGGCATGAACAGCATGACTTCCTCCTCACCTTCAGTGGGAAGAATGTGTTTTTCTTTGATTAAACCTAGCTGGGTAACTGCCTTGATATCTGATTCAGCCCAATGTCCAGCAATATCATTAAATTCCATCTTCTCTGATTTAAAAAGTGATATTTTCGAAGGTACTTTCAGGTCAATCCAAACAGCATTAACATTAAACTCACTTGCTGCTACAGGCACAAAATATTTTTCAATGGCCACAACTGTGGCAAGCTCTCTGTTGGTGGTAAAAACTTCTGTTCTTAAACCAAATTCATTAGGTAAATTCAGTCTTAGTCCGACACCTGCGCCCACAGTAGGTATGGGTACATAAAGACCATTTGTATCGACAATGATTTTACCAAAGTCCATCATCAATCCGCCTGTTACATATAAATGTAGTGGATTTAGTGAGATAAGATTATGTAAAGCTTGTAATGTAAATGTTCTATAGATGGAATATTTTTTGTTTTTAATGTTCTGAGGAAAAATAAATCCAAAACCCAATTCCATAGAAAAATCTTTCGTAAAGTATTCACCGGCTTTAAATCCTATTTCAATACCGCTATCCAGCTCCTCTCTAACTGTTCTGGAATGGTAACCAGCATATGGTGATACACCAAAGCGGTAGAGCGGTTCCGCACTAAAAAGCTTTGATACTGCTATAAAAACAATTATTAGGACGAATATCAATTTATTTTTCATTGCTATTTTTTCTTAAATAGTTTTTTACGCCAGGACTTTAAAGTCTTTATTCCCCGTTCCCCGGTCTTTTTAAACCTATCAGTCACAACATCTACTGTTTTGTCTGCCGGGGGCTTTGTTTTTTTAGCAATGATCTTTGGTTTAGGCTTTGGTTTTACAGGCTTCTTTTTCGCTACTCTTTTTTTCTTCTTAACTCTCTTTTTATATGTTGTTTGTTTTTTCCGTTTCCTTTTTTTCCGGTACTTTTTCGGAGGCTTAACATATTTTATTTTTCCTAAGCTGTCATTTAATTTCTTCAAGCTTGCAGGAGTAATTTTCCGGTGCTTTATGGGGATATTATTAGCTTCTAATTTCCATTTCCAGCGAAAAACTTTATGAAGAACGGCAGCTGCTTCTGCACGGGTAATTTTATTATTAGGCCTTAATTTAGATGAGCCATAACCTGTTTGAGTAACATAAATATCTAAAAACGGCCTTACCTTAGAAGGAATAACCTTATAATTATCATAGAAAGTCAAATCCGCCCGCACAACCGGCCCTGCTCCAAAATAATAGAGCAGCCTACCCATAACTTCCAAATATTCTACTTTAGTAACTTCTCTTGCCGGAGCAAAATATAAAGATTTTCGCTGTGTTTTTTTGGCAACTACTTTTTCACTAACTGTTACAGGTTTAATGAAATTGTTTTTTACAGCAGCATAAACAAAGGCCTTGGCCCCATAATCCGAAGGTATGTCGCTTAGTTTTAATTCTGAAGGAACGGCCGGCAATGGAAGCTTGTTACTAACAGAAACATTAATAATTCCGGTTAATTCTTTTCTTCTTGTTTTTTGGGCCAGATCACGGTGAGAGATATTCAATTTAACTGTGTATGTACCCTCAAATACTTTGTCTTCCTGATCGTCTGTGCCATTCCAGGGAATTGTATATTCTCCATTTGCCAGGGATTTATTGGTCAATAAATCTTTAACTGGCAGGCCCCGGTTGTCAAATATTTTTAGGTTAACTACATATAAAAAAGTGGGCTCGCCTGATATTTTAAACCGTATCTTGGCTGGTTCATCGTTTTTTAATTCTTTATGCATAGCAGCTATTACTACCAACCGGGCAAGGTCTGCTCTGGTTATAATATCTTTTGGTTTAAAAAAGTTCTGCTCCCCTTTATGAGTTTTGGCATCTAAAATACCTTGGGAAGCTAAAAGAGCTATATCATTTCTGGCCCAATGATTGGAAATGTCTGCAAAACTTATCTTTTTAGGCGCGAAAATATTCATTCCGGAAGGCACATCAAATGAAACTTGCATGGCTTTGATCGGTTGTTGTGATTTTTTGGATATTATTTTTTGGCTAAACCAATCTATCCGTTTTTCAAGGCCAATATAACCGAACACATCCTTTAAATAATGCAAGCTGGAACTGACAGCCCATTCTTTATGGATTTTCAACCTGGCGCCCACTCCTAAGACATAGTCGTAATTGTCCAGATCTTCCAGAAGGCCTGCTAAGCCACCGGATATAAATAAATCAAAACCATTATATTTAAATACATCAAGCAAGAGATTAACATTGTAAACTTTGTTTGTTTTTTCGAAAGGAAGACTGCCTTCCATAACGCTATAAGGCACAACTATGCCCACACCCCCTTCAACAGACAGAAATGGCGTCAATATTTCCCTGCCCCTTAAGCCAGCTTCAAAACCATTGGCCAGATTTTTATTTGTATGAAATATATGATACCCGAAATAAGGTGTTAATGTATGGCGATACTCGTTTGCAAAAACCTTCCCATATATAATACAGGCAAAGGTTAAAGATAAAACTGTAAGTAAGAGCCCTTTATATCTTGATTTTCTTTTAATTATCGGCATTTCGCAATAAACCACACTGATATTTTATATATAATATCATAAAACATCAGTAATCGTTCAGTCTTTTGAAGTGCTGCGCACTTCAAAGCTTTAAAATGAGATTTATTTAAAGGCAGCGCCTTTAAAATCCCATGTTAACCTCAAACAACTAACCGATTACAAACATAGCATTGTAATAAACATACGAATCCCCAGTATAATAAGAGAATGTCAGAAAAAATTAAGAAGCCAGAATTACTAGCTCCTGCGGGTAATCTGGAAAAGCTTAAGACTGCTTTTGCTTTTGGGGCAGATGCTGTTTATGCAGGGATTACCCAGTTCGGTCTTAGAAAACATTCTGAAAACCTTCGTCTGGAAGAATTAAAGCAGGCTGTAGATTATGCTTCTAATAAAGGAAATAAAATATATTTAGCTTTTAATAGTTTTGCGTTTAATAGTGATATAGACCAGATTCAGGATCTTTGGGACCATCTTAATAATATTAAGCCTCATGCTTTAATCATTTCCGATATCGGGATATTTCAATTAGCTAAAAAATATACTGATATTCCAATTCATGTTTCCACACAAGCAAACGTTTTAAATCAATATGGTTGTGAATTTTGGAAAAAAGCAGGTGCTAAAAGAATAATATTAGCCAGAGAGGTAAGCTTAAAAGAATGTCGGAAAATAAAAAATAGCCTCGATATTGAATTAGAAATCTTTGTACACGGGGCAATGTGTGCTGGTTATTCCGGAAAATGCATTATCTCCAATTATCTTTCCGAGCGCGATGCTAACAGAGGGGGGTGTGTCCAGAATTGCAGACACCAATTCAGAATTGATGAAAAGGCCGCTACCCATCTAATGAACACAAAAGACTTAATGGCAGTTTCGCTCTTACCAAAGGTCATCAATTCCGGAGTTGACGCTGTGAAAATTGAAGGTAGAATGAAATCTAATTTATATTTGGCAAATGCTGTTTCCGTTTACAGGAATGCTCTGGACAAGGCTTATCAGTCACTTATTAATAAAAAACCTTATACTTTTAAAGAATATGAAAAAGAATTGAAAAAAGTATCTAACCGCACCTTTTTTCTTGGCGGATTAATCCCCTCAAAGATTAAAAAGGCAATTAATACTGACTTTCAGGGTTATACAAAAAAGGTTGAATATATTGGATTTGTAAAAAAGGTTATAAAAAACAAGTATATCTTACTTGAAGTTAAAAATCCGTTCAATCAGAATGACAGGTTAGAGGTCCTAGGAAGTGCAGGAAAACAAATCCCATTTCATGTTCAAAGTATTAAAGACATGAATGGAAGCATTCTGAAAAAGGCCCGGCCTAATTCTCTGGTTTTAATTCCTTGGGTGAGTTTTGCTAGGAAATACGATGTTTTATTCTGTCGCTTTTAGCGCTTTCTTTTTTAGCCTAAGCTTCCTTGCCATTTCTTGGAAAGTCATATTTCTAGTTACTGTTTTTGGTTTTAGTTTTTTACTGGACCTATACCGAGTAATCCTTTTTTCATAAGGGTGATCCTTTTGGAGAACTATTTTTCTTTTAGTAGCCTGGGTAACAACTTTATAATTATCTTCTTCGTATATTTCCTCTAGAAAAACAGCATCTTCAGCAAAGCTGTATGCCGGAAAAAGCAGAAAGAGGATGAACAGGATATTCCCTAATATGAATTTCACTTTACAACTTAAACATTTTATTAAATCCATAATTCTGACAGCAGCTCACATTTATTATTATTAAAAACTCAGGTGCAAAATTGTAGTTTAATAACCTCTTATTGTCTAACGATACTGCCTATTAGAATACATACACACTATAATCCAATGGCATCATTAAGTGCATAATAAGCGCTTAGCATCTGTACCTTTTTCCGTTCCCCTCTGAAATGATATTTTGTGCATTTTGTGTTCCGGTGATTTGATATAGCTATAAAAACAGTGCCTACTGGTTTGTCTTTTGTCCCTCCGGTAGGGCCTGCTATACCTGTAATTCCTATACCTATGTCTGAATTTGCGTTTTTCCTTACCTTCTCAGCCATAGCTGAAGCAACCTCGCAGCTTACAGCCCCATAATTATTAATCAAGCCTTTTTCTACACCTAGATTATGCTCTTTTGATTGATTAGCATAAGTAACCATAGCCAGCAGAAAATAGTCGGAAGCTCCTGGCTCACTAGTTAAAAGATGGGATACAAGCCCTCCTGTACAAGATTCAGCCACTGCCAAGCTCAGTTTGTTGCTTATAAAATATTCTCTTATTTTACTAACAAATGATTCTTGTCCCCTGCCGAAAATATATTTTTCGATCTTCCTGGAAATATTCTTTTCTATTTCTTGAAATACGGCAGCTGTTTCGTTATTTTTCTTAAATGCCCTAATGATAATATGCACTTCAGGAAAAGACGCCTGGAATCCAATGTTGATATTTGACGGCAAAGGATAAAGGCTTTTAATTTCATGAGCAATTTTAGATTCTGAAGTGCCAAAACATTTTAATATTTTGGTAATAGCTGCCTGTTTTTCCTTTTTATGCTTTTTTTCCAAATAAGGCAGCACATAATCGATTAGTATTGCCTCCAGTTCGCTGGGAACACCAGGAAGGGCAAAAATCTCGCATTTTTCCAAACTAAGGTGGATACCTGGAGCTGTACCAATTTTATTGGTAATTATTTCGCTGCCTTCAGGAATATCTGCTTGTTTATAATTGGTCTCGGTTATGGTTAGTTTCCGCTTTGAAAAGAAATCCTCTATGAAAGATATTGCTTGTTTATCCCTAACCAATGGCCGGCGGACTACTTTAGCCAGTATTTCTGACGTCCTGTCATCCTCTGTCGGACCTAAGCCGCCGGATATAATCACGATGTCCGAACGATTTATGGATTTGGAAAACACTTCCTCTAAAATACTCCTGTCATCACCTATTGTACAAACTTGGGTAACCTGAAAGCCACTGTTAAATAGACTTGACGTGATAAAAAATGAGTTTTCGTCCCGAACCCGGCCGTCAAATAGTTCTTCCCCTGTGATAATCAGCTCTATTCTTAGCATCCTTGGCTTACATAGTTGCAAAATATTATAATTTTTGCAACTATGTCAGTCTCATGAATAGAAAATATCTCCCGGAAATTGTTATATTTGTTAAAAATCCGGTCCAGGTTGAAGAGGCCATAAAATCCGGAGCTGACCATTTGGTTTTAGAAGACCCAAAAGTTTCTGCCAGATCATTCCAAGAAGATCAATCTTCAAAAGACTTTACCCAGTTAAAAAGGCTTGCCAATCTTGCCGGTTCTCTAAAAAAAGATATTATGCTTTCTTTCAACCTAGACATTTTAGCTAAAGAAAAAGATTTTCCTATAATTAAAAGGCTGCTTAAAAACCTCAAGAAAATTGGTATTTGTTTTATCCGTATCCAGGATCCTGGCCTTAGTTTATTAATAAGAGAGGTTTATCCTGAAGCAAAACTATATTTAGCTACTGAAACAGGAAACACAAACACTGAAAGCATCAAGTACTTTTCCAGTATATTTCAAAGACAAATTTTCTCAAATGAAATCCCCTATCCGGATTTATTGGATATTACCAGAAAGATTGAAAGCGAATTTGAAATACAGGTCCAAGGCCCGGTGCTTATGCAACAGTCTTCCAGAAAGTATCTGACTATCTGCCAAAAAGTTAATAGTAATAAGGTACCACTGATAAGCAAGATACGGGACCTGGACCACCCGCAGCGGGAATTGAGTTTATATGAGAATATGCATGGCAGCTTTTGCTACCTGGATTATGACTGCTGCCTTTTTCATTTTCTGGACCAATTAGCAAAACTAAAGCTTACCGGCTGGCTGATAGATCCCAGAGGTGAAAGCAATGATTATTTTAAAGCATCAATTAAGCTTTATAAGAAAGCCCGGGATTTAATGTACAACAAAAAAATTAAAGCTGATTTATATAAAAAAGACTCTGAAATTAAATCTTTGTTCCTCGCATTGCAAAAATCCGCCCAAAGGCCGTTTTCTGAAGGATTTTTTCAGGCTAACAATACGGACCAAAATAGAAAAGCCAAATTAACATGCCAAGAGCCTCTAGGTATTGTTTTGGATGTCATAAAAAATGAAATAGTTACGCTCCAATTGTATAAGCCAATAAAAAGCAACGATCTTTTATTAGCTATTAATCCTGAAGGTAAAAAGTTTGGTTTTAAAGCTCAAAATATGACTGATATGGAAAATAATCAATTAACTATTTCCGGAAAAAGAGAATTTATTAAAATTAAATGGTATAAAGGATTCCAGCCCAGGACTCTTATCTATTGATTTATTATCTTCCAAAGAGATAATTAAAAAAAGCGGTGATTCCATCTCCTATTCTTTGGAAAAAGTTTCTTTTTGGTGATTGTTCTTTACTTTCTTTCACTGGGGATTTCGCATTTGGAGTTTCCAGGTTAAGGTCATCAGGATCTATTGCTGATTCGCCAATAGGCATGCCGGGTGCTGTCTCCACTGTTTTGTTTGTTTTGCTTGTTACGGTGTCGGGTTCTGGTTTTATCTCTTTGTTAGTAGTTGTGCCGAGTGCTTTTTCTGCTGTTTTGCTTTCTACTCCGCTGGTCTGTTTATTATCTAGGACTTGCCCAATTCTTTCTAATATAAGATTCGTTCTAGGATTTAAACCTTTGTTTTCTTTGAATAGTGTTTTCATTCGAGCTTGAATTGCTGATCTTGCTTCTTCTTTTATTTTATTGCCTATCTCATACATCCACTCATCCATTCCTTTTGATTCGCTTAATTCCCGTAATTCTGAAAGAACATGTATATCTTTCATTTCATTTATTTTGCTTCTGACCTCTTTTTTTGTATCGTCAATGAATTTTTCTGTAGAATTGTATTTTTCCTCTTTTTCCTTACTTGGACTAACTACTTTAGTGTTATCCTGCTCGATTTTTCCCTCTTTTTCCTTATTTGGACTAACTACTTTAGTGTTATCCTGCTCGAATGTGTTTTTATATAGTTTAAGTATTTTATCTAACCGCACCTTATCTTTGCTGTCTGGATCTGCTTTAACATCGCTTTTATACAGACGGATTTTAGTCGATAACCTTAGGTCTTTACTCTGGTTTAACAAATCCTTCAATTCATATAAATCACTCATTTCGCCTAGGTTTTCTTTTTTAGCCTAAGCTTCCTTGCCATTTCTTG
>JBHPDY010000023.1:0-17207 GCA_042577605.1 Candidatus Margulisiibacteriota bacterium | reverse complement strand
CTCTTTCAAGAGAGGGACGGTAGACTGGGCGTTGCCCTGAAGGATTAGGCAGGATGTTTGATTTACAGCGATTAAAAAGATTCAACAATTCATTTCTAGGTATTTTTTTAGTGATATTTCTATTGGTATTCCTAAAATTCGTCCTGCATGAAAACCTTACTCAGAATGAATTAACAAAATTGATCGGAGCTAAGGTTTTTGCAAATCCTTCTTATTTGACCGGGGATTGGTATTTTAGTGAATTGAATATATCCCAGATACCGTTTTTTATATTAATGTACCCTTTAATCAAGTTTTTACCTTTGATCTGGGTTTCTTTTTTTGGCAGGCTGTTTGGTCTGTTTCTTGTAAGTTTTACAGTCGCAAAACTGGCTAAAAGGGTAGGGCTAAACGCGGTTAATTCTATAATTGCGATTGGTTTTTATCTGGCACTGGGGCAGTGTGTTTTAGTTAGGGAGTGGATTTTCGGAGAGATAGAAAACAAGGTTTTTGCTTATGCTGCGGTTTTTGGGGCCTTGGAGTTGTTGTTTAATAAACGCTATCTGTGGTTTTCCTTTTTATTGGGCTTAGCAGTCTCTTTGCATGTATTAGTAGGCGGTTGGGCAACTGTAATAATCGCTTTAGCATATTTTTTTAGCCGCATAAAACTTGAAAACAGGGTAAGGATGTTTTTATTGTGGGTTTTAGGTGCGAGCTTTGGTATTTTTGTTATTGGTTCAAGTTTTTTAGAAAAGAGCCAGTATTTCCATTTTAATCCGGATTGGATTTATGTTGTTGTTAGGAATGCCATTCATGTTTGGCCAAAGCTTTTTCTTAGAGAAATACCATTAGTATATTTCCTGCCTTTATTTTTCTGGTGTTTCTTTTTGGTAAAGGACCATTTTCCGGAAAGAGAAGATTTGGGTTTGTTATCCGGAATAGCGCTTTGCAGTGCTGTGCCCTTTGTTTTTGGCCTCATTATTTCTTTTTTTCCTTTTGGAACTAGTTATTTGAAATATGATCCATTCCGGGTGGGGTCAGTTTTTATTCTGCTTTTTGGTTTATTTTTTGTCATAGCAATTATAAAGAATAGTTTTGTTAGGAGATTAAAAAACCAATGGGGCTTGTTTATTTTGGCAGGGATGTTTTTTCTGGTTGCGGGTTTTGGTTTTTATAAGGATGTAGCTAATAGAGTGAATTTACCTCCTGGTGTAACTAGCTTGGATGATATATATGAGCAGATGCATTACCGTCAGATATGCCAGTGGATTAGAAAGAACATAGATAAGAAAGAGGTTATAGTTGCTCCTCCCTGGATAGTGCAGACCGTGTTATGGAGCGAGCATCCTGTGGTAGTGAATTTCAAGCAGGTTCCCCAGTCAAAAAAAAGGATTTATGAGTGGTATACTAGGCTAATAGATTTTAATAGGACAAAGCCGATTACCAGGTCGTTTTTGCCTTTTATTATATCGGACCTAAGGAGTAATTATAGTTCTATGAATAAGGAAGAGTATTTAGGTTTAGCGAATAAATATCATTCAAAATATATTCTTGCTTACAATCGAAAAGATATTAGACTGCCCATAGTTACCCAGAACCAGGTTTGGGCATTATACCGCGCTTATTAATAGCTAGAAATTTGGTGAGACCTCTAAATTGGTTACGGTTAGAGTATAGGCGTCATCTGTAGGCCCAAAATTTCCTGTATACTGTACAACAAGATAATCTGATTGACGGCACCAGAAAACACTTTGCCATTCACTGTCAGAAGCTTTGATAGCAACTTTAGTGCACATTGTGTCTACATTATTTATGGTTAATGATTCTTGCCCGACAATTTGTAGGGATACTTTACTGATATTTAAAACTTCATAGTCAAATATCCAGAATTCTTGGTAGGTTAAGCTGTTTTTCAGCATTTGAGTTACAGCATATTCAGGTGACTGGAACCATGGTGAACCATCAATGCTAAGGCCAATATCAATGGTTTGATTATTAATCTTGCCTTGCAAATAGATATTGTTGCTGTGCCTGGAAGCACGAATTTGCGTATTGATGCTATTATCAATAAAACTCCAATCCGTAGTATAACCCAGGGCGTTACAGGTAGTAGTATTTATTTTAGTGACGAATTGGGTTTTAGTTAGATATGTGTCGGCGTAGACTTTGATGTAATTATAGTTGCCTGTGGTTGTGACAGCGCCGAATTTAATGTTGAAATTGCAGGTTACCATGTTTTCCTCAGCCAGCAATGGTGAGATGCTTAGGAAAAATATTGTAAGGCTAAAAAGTAATAATTTTTTCATATTTGCGTTTATCCCTTCATTATGGAATGATCTAGGCATTAATATATTTGAGTTTAGGTAAAAAGGCAAGATTTATCCATTTGGATAAAAATCTTTTTTATCTAAAAACAGAAAAAAGCATAAAAAGCACATGCTGTACTAATAAGAGCAGAAGAAATACTTCCAGCAAAATCATAAGATATTTAAATAATTTTTGAGAGATGGTCCGGTTTTTTTTGTATTTTTTAATAAATTTCCAGTTTATAAAGAAAAAATAAGAAAAAAGAGCTAGTACAAGTAATGACATTATAAAAGGCATCTTTATAAGATCTGAGATGATGATCAAGATTGCGGAATGGATTCTTTGTAGTATATGCATTTCATAAACATGAAATCATATATTTTCATAAAAAACAATTTTATCCGATATAATCATTCAGTCTTTTGAGATGCTGCGCACTTGCACAGGTTTATTTAAGGGCTTTGCCCTTAAAATCCCATAATTACTATCCTATGGATCATTTCAATTGTTAAAACATATATTTAAGCTGTAATCCCAATGTGTTATACCCAAACATTGGTGCAATTTTAAAGCCTGGTTCGGTTTGGGAGCGTATTTTTGGGGATTCCCCATCAAAATAATTATCTGTAACAATATCCCCAATAATAGTACCAATAACAGCCCCAACCACCATATCACTAGTCCAATGATGATGCCCGTCAAAATCAGGAATTAAAAACAAAGCGCATAAACTATAAGGAATAAGATAATCATCATAAACTTTTTGCATGACTCGTGCGACAGAAAAAAATAAGGTGAAATGAAAAGAAGGAAAACTGGTCCCGTAGGATTGGGAGGAAATATAAGGCGTATGAAAGTTGCCAAAGTCCCAAGGATCTTTAGTATAAAATGACGGGCAGTTATCAGCGCTGGTTAGGCCAGGGTTGGGCCGCATCCTGGCAAACGCTGATTTGAGAAAGATATGAGTGGTTAAATAGGAATAAACATATGCTTTTAAGCATAGGATCGGAGCTGCTTGGCCTTTAGGATCGTCAAAGAGCAAGGAATAACCGTACAATGAACCTAGTCCAATAAGTAATAATTCTTGTTCAGGTGTAAAGAACGGCCAGTTCTTTAGATTAAACAAATTCCATTGAGTTGCCGGATTAATGTTTCTTTGGATAAAGTCAGTGGTGTAATAGTCAGTCGCTACTAAGCTCAATGTGAGTAATGAGAGATCAATTGTTTCTTGGGGATGGTTGGTTGGATAGGTTATTAGGTTGTTTATATCATCCGGGATGGTGAGCAGGTTTGTTTTTAGGATTTCCAGAGAGTTAACCGGATAAATGAAATTCATTGTGCAAAATAATAATATTATTACTATAAAGCAGATTCTTTTTAAGCGCATAGAACTTAATATTATATTTTCCCATTAGGATAGGCAAATTTTATTTCCTGTGGTACTTTATCACGCACGGGTGTCTGACCCCTTTTTTTTCCATGCAATTATTTTGGGTTTTCTACGATATTTTATTTCTTATGTTAGTGCAAAATAATTCTATTAGCAGTAATTATGAAATATGTGCGGTTTTAACCGCACATAATAAATAGAAACCTAAAACAGGTAATAAGTAGCTTTAACAGTAACCGGAAAATCAAGAGCAACAGCATACTGGCTTATAGTATATTTATCCCAGTCTTCGAAAAAATCATTGAAATAGCTTAGGACTATACTGGCTTGAGATTCAATAAACAGCTGGGGTAGAATTTCCAAATATGGGCCGGCGCTAAAGCGAACGCCTGTACTTAATAAACCGCTGGAAAAGTTTTGGTCAGAATTATGGAATCCTGTAACAATTACATCAGCACCGTATGAGAAGCCGAAAGGATCTACAAATTTTTCGTTGGTATGCTGTTTAATACCAAAGTACATAGAAAGGCCATATAATTCCGTAATAGTGCCTGAATTGTTTAGAGGGGAATCTAGGGCCACTGGATTAGAGTTGAAAGCAAATCCACCGTAAAATTCATTATAAAGACCAAATGATGATTTGTTCATATAATAACTGAACGTTATATCTTGCATCATTGCATAAGGCATTTTCGCAAGGCCAAACTGAGAGTAACATACTCCAGCTGAGACTCCGATTTTATTAACACGTTTATATTTTTTGAATTTTGGCTTAGCAAATAAAGATGTGGTGGAGAAAAAAGCGAGAATTATTAACGATAATAATAGTTTTTGTATATTTTTGTTCATTTTATTTCCTTTGTAAAAAAAAATGGCCCAATTGATGAGCCATTTTTTTATTTAATTTTTAAAAATTATATTTCTTCAAGCGGCTGGTCTAAGGCTTCTGCGATTTTTGCAGGGATAAGATTAGTAGAAGCCGGAGCTGAACCAAAAGTGTCAGCAGATTCGCCAAGGACTATTCTGTATACTACAACTACTTGGTTGTTTTTTTGTTCCTGAACAACAAGCTGAACATCAGGGGCAGTAGTTTGGATTAGCCAGTTAAAAGGAGCTGAGGCTGTAATAAAACCAGTTGAAGAGTCGGCTTTATATACTGTGTATCCTTCTGATTCCAGAACATCTTCGACTGTCTTCATTACCTCTTTTTTGTTAGTATTTTTTAATAAAAAATCTTTCTGGGAATCGATAGCTTTACATGCAGTAAGTCCGATTAACAGAACACAGAATAAAAATACTAAAGAAATTTGTTTTTTCATTTTATATTTCCTTTCGTGATTATAGTTTTGAAAATAATACCAGATGTGAAGGTGAGGGACAATTGTTTTTTTACATTTAACCTGTTTTGCAGGAGACGTTGCCGTGCAACGTCTCTACAGCATGTTGTTATCCATTCTATCTCTCTCATTTTCTATTTCTTTAAATTTATATACGCCCAAGATTTCAGCTTCCTTTACCTTAATGGAATAAACTTTTTTCATATTATAGTCATCAGGATGCCAGCGATAAGTTGTTAATAGATAGGCAGGTTCTTTGAACTTTAGCATTTCATAAGGGGCTTGGAGGAATTTTTTTGGTAGTTCAATAAAGTTTAGCCTTTTTCTTTGGTCTTTGGGAAGTATAAATCCCACTGCATTGTTTGGGAGGATCGTGATTTTTGCATGCTTGTCATTCTTCAGTATATATTCTAAGCCTTTTCTATAGGAAAGATGCCAGTAATCCAGTTCGAATCTGTGGCGAATTGTTTTCCAAGAGCCTATTAACTGATTGAAATACACATTTTGAAAGGGATGATATTTAACCATGAAAAAAATTGTTGAAGTTAAGTTCATGATAATGATTGCTATAAATAAAGGCCAAATGAATTTTATTTTTGAAGTGTTTGTAAGTCTTTTTAGCTCAATTAAGCCAATGATGCAGAAAATAAGTAATCCAGGATATATGAAAAAACAGTGTCTCCAAGCATCGTACAAGGTGGGATTGCTTATAAATACAATTCCCATTGGGATACCAATCCATAAGAATGCAAATAATACACCTACTTCATGTTTGTTTTTTATTGCATTAGATTGATTTTGGTGCCTAAAAAAAGATTTTGTATATGAGACAAGTTTGAAACTCCCAATAAAGAATAGCACTATGTAAGCTAGTGGTGTGGTGATACCTATCCAGACCGGAATATAATGCCAGGGAAGCTTTTGTGCGCTGATAAGTTTTTCAAAATACATAACTGTTCCACCCCAGGGATAATGGTTCATTTGTTGTATTGCATTTGTAAATTGTTGTATTGGATTGGACCACAAAGTAGGCCAGAATAGGTAAGTGAAAGCACAGTAAAAACCAAAAAATGCTAAGAAATGTTTTATGTAGAAGATAGCCAGTTTTTTAACAATAGTTTTTTGGTCTTTGGCCGGGGGATTAAGTGTTAGGTTATGATAAAAATATCGAATGTTCATGATTAAGGTTAGAGGAACAATAATGATTCCTAATACTCTGATATCAGTGAGTATTCCTGTTGCCAGGCCATGGAAAAAACCGTTCCATAAGCTTGGTTTTTGGCTAAAGACCAGCATGGTATACATGGAGATAATAAATAAAGCTAAAAATGGGATGTCCTTAGAGTTATAAAAGGCACTGGCAAATAGTCTTGGAGATAGGATTAAAAATAGGCAACCCGTAATGCTGAGCAACCTGTTCCGGAACAATCTTTGTAAAATCAAGTAAAAGAAACAAATCCCAAGGTAGAAAGTACAGAAATTTGCAAAATGTCTCAGAAAAAGGATTTGCCTGGGATCAGTGAGACCTGATAGTTTCTCTAACACTATATTAAAAAACTCAAACACAGGCCCATAATATCGATGATACTCATTATCTAGTTCTCTGGTGCCATGAATCACTGACCGGTAAATAACGGTTCCGTATTTTCTTTGGGTCAGCTCGTCCCAGGAAACACCATAATCACGAAATATGGCAGTACCAAGAATAAAGTAAGCTAAGAAAAAGAGCAGGACGAACAGCTTGTTTTTATTAAATAGAAAAGTTTTAACGGCGTTTGCGTTCAACAGTGTATTTTAATTCTTCTGTTTTACTCGGTGGGACCTTAACAACAAACTTGACCTTGTTATTGGATATTTTGTTATAGGCAAATGATGATTTTGTGATTTCCCAGTTCCTTCCGGGGATGAAATCAATTACTTCGATATTCACCTCTGTTGACTTTAGATTGGTTAAATATATTTTATAGCTTTCTTGCTGAACTTTATTGTCATGGATTCTTTTGGTGTCAATAAGCATCTTTTTTGCTTTTAAACTAAATGCCTTGCCATATCTTAACGATCTTTTTTCACCTTTTGGTGTTGATTCCAGATAATCAGAACCAATAAAGTCTCCTTTATGGAATAAATATGTTTCTCCTGCGGGTAAAGGAAGCCCTGAATTGTTGGTAAATGTTAAGACCAGGTCAATCTTATCTGCCGATGTCTTTTTATCTGATTTATAAACAGGGGGAGCTTCATAACAGTATTTTAAAGTAGTTTTAAGCTCTAAGGCAGGGAATAAAGGTAAGGCTGTAAGGCAATTGTTCTTTAAAGAGTATTTTTGAGATAGTTGATATTTATAATATTCATCTTTTTTTTCTATTTGGGTTTCCGGAGCAATAGAGGCGCTTCGAAGCAGGCTGTTTTTTTGGCGGTTTTCTTGAAATTTAGGAGAGCCTGAAATCATGTTTATTTTTGCATTATTGAAGGAAACGCCGGATTTATTATTTATATGTAAAAATGGAGTCAAGGATAATTTTTTGTTTTTACGGTCAAATTCTGCCTGGTATTGGATAGATGATTTTAAGGATGTCACAAAATATGAGTAGGATATGGAATCTGCATCGGTAATGGGCGTATTTAAAACAATCGCTGGTTCAATAGTTAGTTTTTGGGAAGAAGGAATTGTAATTTCTCCTTCAGGATTAATGTGTAGAGTATTATCTTTTTGGAAGTAGAGTGAGTTTTCCTGTTTTTTAATGAACTTCATTTTTACTTTTTTACCTTTGTTGTTCAGCTCGATCGTTTTTCCTGATATTTTATTGAAAAAAGCCTGGTTATTTTCCAAATCGTATGAATAGAGCCAATTATTAATCTTAGGGCTGAAAATTTGGATTGAGTTGGGATTAATTCCTAGTGGCAGCTTATTGATAATAATATTTCTGTCCTGGTAGGTAAAATCATTTGATACTGAACTGATAAGTGTTGATTGGCCTGGGTAGAAAGTAATCGTATCTTGAGCAGTAGTAGCAAAGGGAATTAAAAAGAAAACCAATAATAAACTAAATTTTATGGGATTTTTAAGGGCATAGCCCTTAAGAAACTTGTTATAGATCTTTGGCAACTGTGATCAGCTCCTTTATTTTATTGTAGTCTTTTTGACCTGGTTCGGACTCAACGCCTGTAGAAATATCTATGGCGTAGGGATTTACAAGTTGAACTGCTTTTTTAATATTACTTATATTAATACCGCCGGCCAGAATAACAGGTATGTCAAAGGATTCTTTTGCTTTTAAGGCTAATCCCCAATCAAAAACTTGGCCTGTGCCTCCGTCCTTACCTTCGACTTTGGTATCTAAAAGTATGGCAGATACAACGCCCTGGTATTGAGGAATAAGTTTCAGGTCTTCTTCGGTGGTTAATTTAAACGTCTTTATTACTTTTCTGTTTATATTAAGGCAAAAACCAGGTTCTTCATTTCCATGTAATTGGATCAGATTTAGTTTGCATTGTTCTGCTATCTTGTTAATAACTTCTTTTTTTTCATTAACAAAAACACCTACAAGTTGTACAAAGGGTGGCATGAACATGCAGATTTCTTCAGCTTTTTCAGGAGTAATGTATCTGGGGCTGTTTTCTGCAAAAATAAATCCTAGGGCACTAGCACCTAAAGAAACCGCATTTTGCGCATCATCAATGTTTGTAATACCGCATATTTTAATTCGCATGTTCTTTTCCTTTTTTATTACTGAAAAAAGACGTTAATTCAGGATTTTTCGCTAATCCTTCACCTATTAATACACCATTAAAACCTGTATTTTCAAGATCAGAAAGTTCTGCTGCGGTAAAATATCCGCTTTCTGCAACAGTGCAAATGTCAGAAAAATGAGTATTGATCTTTCCCAGTAATTTTGGGGCCAGGCTGATATCGACATTAAAAGTGTGCAGGTTTCTGTTATTAATACCTATTATTCTAATCTGGGAGAGGTTTTTGATTTGTTCGAGTTCTTCTTCTGAGTGAATTTCCAATAGTACATCTAATTTAAGTTCAGAAGCTAGGTTTAACAGGTTTTGACATTCTGTGTCGTTTAAAATTGCTTTGATGAGTAGAATAGCGTCTGCCCCTAGATATTTTGACTGGTAGACTTGGATGGGGTCCATAATAAAATCTTTTCTTAAAACAGGTAGTTTTGTATGTTGCTTGATTTCGGGGATGAACTCGGGCTTTCCTTGGAAAAAGTCTGTATCAGTCAAAACCGAAATGCAGGAAGCTCCGGAGCTTTCAAATCCCTTGGCAATTGAAATATGGTTAAAGTCTTTTCTAATAATTCCTTTGGAGGGGGATGCTTTTTTGACTTCAGCAATTAAATTCAAGCCGTTTTGGGATAATGCCCTATAAAAAGAGCTGTCCGGTCCTTTTTGACATTTGTCTTTGAAATACTGGATACCGTAATCAGAATATAAGGTCTCAATTTCTTTTTTTTTATGCTTGGTAATGATTGTTAAAAAATCAGAAGGTTTCATTTGGTTTTTTTTATCTGGTTTTTATCCGGGGCAATATAAATTGTAGAGTTTGGAGGTACGGATTTTATTAACCAGACGTTTCCGCCGATAACACTATTTTTGCCGATGGTGGTTTTTCCTCCCAAGATGGTTGTTCTGGCGTAGATGGTAACATTATCTTCGATAGTGGGATGACGTTTGCCTTTGAGGTCTTTTTTTACGCTTAAAGCGCCTATGGTTACACCTTGATATAATTTTACATTATTGCCTATTACAGAGGTTTCTCCAATTACAACACCTGTGCCATGGTCAATGCAGAAACTTTGGCCAATGGTTGCTCCCGGATGGATGTCTATGCCGGTGTCGCTATGGACGATCTCCATCATTAAGCGCGGTATTAAAGGAACGCCTTCAGAATGCAGAAAATGAGCTATCCTATAACTTAGAACAGCTTGAAAACCAGGATAAGCAAGTATGATCTCATGTTCGCTTTTTGCTGCCGGATCTTCGGCAAAGAATGCTTTAATGTCTTTTAGGAGCTCGTCTCTTAGTTTAGGAACAAACTTAATAAAGTCATTAATAATGCGTTTGGCTTTTTTCTTACAAGTTTGCAGGCTGGGGCAATTTTCTTTATCTTCTATTTTGCAGCGCCAGCAGATGCTTTTGAGGACTTCCTTTGAAAGCTTGTCTGCGGTATCCAGTACTTTTTCTCCGATTAGAAACGAAAGGTTATGTTTACCGATAGGATGCTCGTCAAAATAACCGGGGAACAGTATTTCTTTTATTTTTATTAGGATTTCTTTCACGCTTTCTCTGGAGGGTAGATTATGCTCGTCCTGCTGGTTAACAAAGCCGATTTTTTGGTAAGATTTTAAAATATTTTCAATATACTTTTTTATCATGACATTGATTTTAGTATTTTTTTGTTGAAATGTTAATTAAATTTGCAATTTCAAATGTCACAGTAATTATAAAGATCGAGTATATTGAGAATAATTAGTCAGATATTGCATTATAATTATTTAAGAATTTTCTAACAGCCCCGCTTTTAATTAAGATATAAGTAGCTTTGAAGGCAGTTTTTACCACAGGGATAGTTAATGGTAAATCTTTGCAAGCTATTATATTTAGAGCTGCAGACAAAGCTATGGTGGCATTTTGCGTTATGGTAGCTTTACCATTAAATATTGTCTGAATCAGTTTTGCCTGCTCGGATCTTTTTTCTTTGGGTAGGGCCTTTATTTCATCTATACAAAGGCCTTGTTGAGGGGTTTCCTTTAATGCTGCTAGTATCTCTAAAATATGTTTTGGTGTAATTACCAGAGGAGTGATTTCAATTCCGGATTTTGCTTTCTTAATAGCTAGGACTAGACTTGTGTTTGTCGGAAGCACATCATCTACACCAAGTACTGAATGGAACAGATAGGCCCTTTTTAAGGGGCCAAAACGCATGTTTAGTTTTATGTATTTTAAAATGCCATGTAAGTATTGAGGATCAGATATGCCTGATATCATAACATCTGAATGGAGAAGGTTCATTGTAGGAATATATTTTAGTGGATCTAATATGTTTTTTTCTCTACACTGTTTCCTAGCTTTTACGAGGTTTGGAGTAAATCTATATAGAATGTCCCCTACAGAGACTTGAGCATATCCGAGATCATTTAATACTTTGGTTAATTTTTTATCATCCTTGATAGAACGGATGTTTAGAGCTTCGGCCATACTAGCTCCTCCATGTGGGCCGTTTACTTCTTTGGTAGATAATTTAACAAGCTCAAGTTTTTCAAAGAACTTAGGGCCAAGTATATCTAATTCTGCTTTTGGTATTGCTTTTTGAATTGCTTCAGCATTATTGAAGACAGCTGGTGATACTACAGCACTGATAGTGGAAATATTTATAGTATTAAAATATTTACCTCCTATACCAAAAAGGTATGCATTCGGTTTTACAGTTAGCTTTTGCCCGGCAAGTACGGTTTTCCTAAAATTAGTTGTTACATATTTTTGTTTTAAATATCTATGATCCAATGCTTGTAATAAAAATAGAAGGTCTTCTGTGCTTGAGCTGGGATTGGTTAACATAGGAAGCAGATTATCAAAATTAAATTCTACAGCAGATTTTTGCTTTGTATTGAATAGCTTAAAGTTTTTTACTAAAGATCCTTCATTTTTAACAATCATCATAAGGAGATTTATTATAAAATTTAATTCTTTTTGCAGTAATTTTGGGTTATTTGCGCTAAGTATTCTAGCGTATTTTGTTATTTCCGGGCTATTTTTTACTGTCCAGTGAATTTTTTCTAAATAAGATGAGCTAATGAGTTTTTTCATGAATTTACCTTAAAAATTAACCAAAAAAGTTCTTTTCATTTTCTTAAGTGTACCATGAAGGTCTCAGAGACTTATACGTACTGTGCCTTTGTGCCTTTTATAATCCTGTCAATTTCCTGATTTTAATTAAGAATTGTCGTTTTTGTTGGTAGTAATTATTTGGATATAGACTTTGTTTTGCAGGACAGGGCTTTGAGCTGTCTATCCATCCTGAATTAAATATTTGCTTGGTTTGAAAAAGGGCATAGATGTAACTTAGGCATATCAATCCTAGACCCAAAACTAGCAAATGTTTGTTTTTTATGGACGTGATAATGCTTAGAATGCATATCATTAAGAAGATACTATGTAGTCCGGCTATCCGGAGTTCGGGAGTAACCGCAGATGTTATGGAAGTCAGCAAAAAGCATGCCAAAAGATCAAGGTTGATTTTTTTTATATCAAAGCTGATGCTGATGATGAATAAAACCAGTCCAGAAAGATAAATAAGAACATGCCAGAATCCGGAAAAGAAGGGGAAGGGAATGATGATCTGGACAAAGAATTCAACCAGATGAGCAAAATGGTTGGCAAGCTTTACATAAACAGGTAGATTCTTGAGATGTGCTTCAGCCTGCCCAAAGGTGGTTAAAAAATAAAATGAGAAAATCAGATAAATTATGAAAACAAATAAATATGATAAAGAAGTTTTTATCTTTTTTTTCTTATAACTTTTATGTATAAAAAACAATGGCAGAAGTATAATCGTTACTTTGGACAATAAGGCTAAGAACAGGAATAAAACAGATTGGAAGTCTTTTCCTTCGTAAAACCTTTGAATAGATAGAAGGGTAAAAATAATCAGAAAAAAATCAGTCCTGGCGCTAATCCAGACAAAATAATAAGAAGTCCAGGGTAAACATACCCAGAAAGCTGTTAAGGCAAAAGAAAGAAAAGGCTTCTTGGTAAAAAATTTAAAAAAATTAAATATCGTAAAGACCGTTAAAATACCTAGAAAAATATTAAAAAAGTGATCGAATACAGGACTATGCCCAAAAAAGTTAGTAAGCCAGAATGAAGCAGTCCAGATTGGGCGGAAATGTACTATGTTCATAGGATTATAGAAAATTTCCTTTATGGTATCGGTATGGATTAATTGATAGTCATCTACAAAATAACCGAATTTTAGGGATGTTCCATATAAAGCTATTATTATTATTGTTAATAAAAGGAAATATAATGTGTTTAGCGACCTGAATTTAAAAATATTCATATTACGGGAATGAATTATATATTAAAGCTTTTTTTTATTATAGTTTATTATAGTCTCTTAATATATTATTATTAGGGTAATCGTTCAATTGTTTGAGCTTAATACGGGATGGGGCAGACTTAATTATTATGGGATTTTTAAGGGCGGGGCCCTTAAATAAACCTCATTCTCAGGCCGTGAAGTGCGTAGCCCGCGGGGCAGACTTAATTATTATGGGATTTTTAAGGGCAGAGCCCTTAAATAAACCACATTCTCAGGCCGTGAAGTGCGTAGCGCTTCAAAAGACTGAAGGATTACTTATTAGGCATGGATACTAGTTTTATGTTTAAAATATTTAGCAAAAAAACGACCGTAAAAACCCCGGTTATCTTACAGATGGAAGCAGTAGAATGCGGGGCGGCAGCATTGGCCATTATTCTAGAGTACTATGGCAGGGTAGTCCCTCTGGAAAAACTAAGGATGGAATGCGGTGTTTCCAGGGATGGCAGCAGGGCAGATACTATCGTCCAGGTAGCGGAAAAACATTCCCTATCGCCTGCAGCCTTTAGAGTAGAGATTGAAGATCTGAAACGCATTGAACCTCCATATATAGTTTTTTGGTGTAGTAATCATTTTTTAGTTGTGGAAGGTTTTAGCGAAGATGAAGTTTATCTTAATGATCCGGCATCTGGAAGACGGACAGAAAAAATATCAGACTTCCAGAATTGTTTTTCCAATATCGTTTTAACATTTAAACCAAAGAAAGTTTTTAAAAAGACAGAAAAAAGGCCGTCGCTCTTTTTTCTTCTTAATAAGTTTTTAAAGAATAATTCACAGCCCATTAAATTTGTTTTTCTGACCTGTGTTTTGTTAATCCTGACAAGTATTGTTATACCAACGGTTTTGCGGGTTTTTATTGATAAAGTATTAATTCATGAACTGTTTAGCTGGACTAAACCTCTGCTTTTTGCTGTTCTGATTATTTTTCTTATTCAGTATGGCCTCTTTTTTCTTCAACGTAAAACCTTGGACAGGTTGAAAAATAAACTTATTTTGATACATTCAAGTTCGTTTTTATGGCGTTTGTTTGAGCTGCCTATCCGCTTTTTTCTACAGCGATCCAGAGGGGAAATAAGCTCCAGGATTGATATTAATGTCCGTGTTAGCAAAAGCATTACAGATAAGTCTGCGATCAGTTTTTTTGAGCTGGCCGGGCTGGTGCTTTATGTTTTGATAATGTTTTTTTACGATTGGCTTTTAACTTTAATATCTTTGGCCTGCCTTTCTGTTTACTTAGGCCTTTTTTATTTTGTATCCAGGCAAAAGGACATTATTAATCAGAAGCTTGTCCGGGAGCATGGGAACCTGGTTGGTACCACAACCTTAGGATTGCATGCCATGGAAACTTTAAAAGCCACTGGTGCAGAGGATGAGTTTTTCGAAAGATGGTCCGGGTTTCAGACTAAAGCAGTAAATGTCCAGCATGAACTGGAGGTCTCCAGGCAAGGACTGAATATTTTGCCTTCTTTTTTTAATTCTATAGTGATCGCAGTAGTTTTATGTTTGGGAAGCTATCGGATAATATCCGGAGAATTAAGTATCGGGCTTTTGATGGCGTTTTTTCTTTTGTTAACTATTTTTTTAGGGCCTATTAAGAGGATGATGCAATTTGGTTTTGTAGCTAACCAGACCAAAGCGGATTTGAGTAGGATTGATGATATTTTTAAGTATAAGACCCTGAATATATTTGGCAGTGATACAGGACAGGAAGAGGCTATCGGAGTAGTTAAGCTGGCAGGTAATATAGAAATACAAAACCTTTCCTTTGGTTTTACGCAGTTGGAGCCACCTTTGTTTGAGGGTTTCAATTTAAGCTTGAAACCCGGGTCAAGGATTGCATTGGTTGGACCTTCAGGCTGCGGTAAAACAACTTTATCTAAGATGATTTGCGGTCTTTATATGCCTTGGGAAGGAGAAATATTATTTGACGGAAAATCTTTCAAGGAGTTTTCTCCGGCGGTTTTAAGTAATTCTTTGGCTTTAGTCAGTCAGGAAATCTTTTTATTTGAAGGAACAGTTAGAGACAACATTACACTTTGGGACACTACAATTCCTGAGACGATTATCACCAAGGCAGCAAAAGACGCCTTAATTCATGAAGATATAGCTGCCAGGACAGGTGGATATGAGAGCCATGTAGAAGAGAACGGCGGCAATTTCAGCGGCGGGCAGCGCCAGAGAATTGAAATTGCCCGTGCCCTGGCGACCAATCCTTCTATATTGGTGTTGGATGAGGCTACCAGCTCTTTAGATCCTGACACAGAAAGAATAATTGACAACAATATTAGAAGGCGGGGCTGCAGCTGTCTGGTTATTTCCCACCGGTTGAGCACTATCAAGGATTGCGATGAGATTATAGTTTTATCAAAAGGCCAGATAGCAGAGCGAGGTACACATAAGGAGCTTTTTGAGAATCCAGACGGATTATATAGGACATTAGTAGTGAGTTAGATTAATTATGGAAAAACTAATAAAGGTATTCGAAGAAAAAGGAGAAAAGCTGGTCATTAGCAGCAATGATCCTTTTGTGTTGGATGATAGCAAATATGTTTATTTTATCTTAGATAAAAACATAGAAATATTTTCTATAAAGCTGGAAGATAACCAACCTGCAGGCCGGAGGACACATTTTTTTACAGCCGGGCCGGGGAGTGTTTTATTCGGAATGGACATAGACAAATTTTCCCAATCTCAAAGGGGGCTTTTAGCAGTACCGAACTTGAATACAACATTAATAAGAATTTCCCTAAGGAAGTTTCAGTGGATGCTAAAGAACAGCGGCTATAGAGATGGGCTATGTTTTCTGATCGATAGGTGGATTTGGAATTTGTCTTCAGGGATTAGGAAATCAATAGAGAACACACCGGACTCAGCTTTTCTGCTGGATAACTACGCAGAAGAAATAATGCTGGTAAACGGTGAAAATGTCAGCGTAAAAAAGGGTGTCTTATGGCTATCAATGAAAGAGGGGCAGCTAGTCTACCTGGGTATGGAAGACATTGTAAGCACAGATAAGAAATATTGGTTTCCGTTAACTGATAATACTTGGATTCAGGTTATAAAACATACAGAGGTCCGCACCCTTCCGACCATTGATGCTATAGAGCTTGGTAATTTTTGGAAGAATTTGGATAGTTTTTATCATTTATTATTTGTCTGTGAAGACTGGAACAAAAATTTTGTGGCGGTTGATGAGTTGAATCTATTGAAAGAACGTATAAATATTGATGAGGCTTCGTACCGGTATGCTCTGAGGAACCTTACAGTTTTTGAGACAGGTTTTTCTTTAGAAACCGAGCTTAAAACCCATAACACGGTTATTGATGTTTGCAGGATTATGGGAAATTATTTGAATGTGCCGATCAAGCTTCCAATCTCGACAAAAACTTCTTCTGCCAAACTAGATCTCCATGATATTGCTAAAGCTTCAGGCATAAGAGTGAGAATGATATCTCTTGATGGTAATTGGTGGCAGAATGACACTGGCCCTTATATGGCCTTTTTAAAAGAGAATAACAGGCCAGTAGCTTTGATACCTATGTCATCAAAAAGCTATACTATGTTTGATACGGTCCAAGACAGGAAATATATTCTGAATGAGGATATAGCAGCCAAGATTACCCGTTTTGCATACACTTTATATCGGCCTTTTACCGGGAATATTCTTTTTGGCAAAGACATAATTAAATTTAGTATAAAGAGTAATAAGAGGGATATTTTTGTGCTCGGACTTAGTGCAGTGCTAGGGGGATTAATAGGTTTATTTCCGTTTATAGCTATTAAGATCCTTTTCAATAATATTGTACCTGGTGCAGAGAAGTTTCAATTACTGCAACTGTTTGTGGGATTTATTCTCTGTGCTGGCGCTAATTTATTATTTGATATTGCTAAGAATAATGCTGTTTTAAGGATCGTTCAGAAAGTAGATGTTACTCTAGGGGCAGCTCTCTGGGACAGGATGTTACGTTTGCCGGTTAGTTTCTTTAGAAAATATTTAGTAGGGGATTTGACCTTAAGAGCTTTGGGGATACATTCAATTAGAAAAATACTCACTGATAAATCAATTTTTAGTTTTTTGAAGTTGATA
>JBHPDY010000022.1:0-17587 GCA_042577605.1 Candidatus Margulisiibacteriota bacterium | reverse complement strand
AACCCTGTATTCCGCTTTTAGCAAATTCCATTTATACTAAATAATATGAAATTTATCGTAACCCACCTCAAAGCATTTAAAATAAAAAACTGGATTAAAAATCTCCTTATCTTAGTACCTTTATTCACTGCTCATAAATTATTTGATCCTATGTATTATCCAAAAGCATTTATCGCTATTCTAAGCTTATCTTTCATTGCCACCACCGGTTATCTGATCAATGACATCTTTGACCTGGAAGCAGATAAGAGCCATCCCTTAAAAAATAAAAGGCCACTCGTAACCGGAGCTTTCTCTAAAGTGCAAGCCTATATCTGGGCATTCATCTTTTTTATTGCAGCTCTATATTTAGCCCTGGAAGTAAGCGTACTCTATTTAGGGCTAATTCTTTTATATTTTATTTTGTCTTTTATATATTCAGCCTTTTTAAAGAAAAAGCTTCTTATCGATGTCCTTTTTCTTACCGGTCTACACTTATTCAGGTTGGCTGTAGGCTTTATTATTTTTAACCTGGACTTTTCCCACTGGTTTTTGATGTTCAGTATGTTCTTTTTTCTCAGCCTGGCTTTTCTAAAAAGAGCCCTGGAGCTGAGCTTCTTAACCGAACATGGCGAAAAACTGGTCAGGCGAAACTATTATTTTCAGGACCGGGAATTTATTTCCTTGTTTGGCTGTATTAGCGGATTTCTTTCAATCCTGGTTTTAGCCCTGTATATTCAAAGCAGCCGTGTCCAGCAGCTTTATACCCAACCGCAAATCCTCTGGGGCCTTTTGCCAATCTTCCTTTATTGGATCAGTAGGATCTGGATTATGATGTTCAGGCATAAAAAATCAGCTGATCCGGTTTTATGGATTTTTGGGGATGTAAGCAGCTATATGGTATTGTTACTGAGCTTTATTCTGGTAGCTCTAGCTACTTTAATCTAGAGATTTTTTAAGTCTTCTAGCTGGTCCCTGATAACTGCCGCCAGTTCAAATTCTAAATTTTTAGCTGCCATTTTCATGTCTTTTTCCAATTTAGCGATTAAATCAGGCAGTTTGTCCGGAGCAATATTTTCTTTTTCCTGCTGTAAATTCTTAAGAGTTTCCCGTTCCTCGCTACGGATATCAGTAACTTTCTTCGTAATGGTCACGGGTTTAATACCATGTTTTTTATTATGTTCAAGCTGAATGCTACGCCTCCGGTTTGTTTCCTGGACTGCGGCCTGGATAGACCTGGTTAAATTATCCGCATATAGAACTACCCTGCCATTTATATTTCTGGCAGCACGGCCAATGGTCTGGATCAAAGACCTTTCATTTCTTAAAAAACCTTCTTTATCTGCGTCCATGATAGCTACCAGAGAAACTTCCGGCAGATCTAGTCCTTCTCTTAACAGATTTACGCCAACCAATACATGAAAAGTCCCGACACGCAGATCATGCAAAATATCTATACGGTCTAAAGCCTTAATATCGGAATGAAGATATCTGACCTTGATACCTTTTTCATCTAAGTACCCGCTCAAGTCCTCAGCCATTTTTTTGGTAATAGTTGTGACCAGCGCCCTTTCCTGCCGGTTCAGGCATTTATCTATTTCACTTATCAGATCATCAACCTGGTATTTGGTAGGTTTGACTACAACCTCTGGGTCAACAAGCCCTGTTGGCCTGATTATCTGCTCTACAATCTGATAATCATCAAAAGTACCGGTAATAGCTGCGCCTTGTTTCTTAAGGCATTTCTCCAGCTCATAAGGCCCTGGTGTGGCAGAGACATAGATGCAAGGCCCTATTTTTTGGCTAAACTCTTCAAACCTCAAGGGACGGTTATCCATGGCAGAAGGAAGACGGAAACCATGATCTACGAGAACTTGTTTACGGGAACGGTCGCCGTTAAACATCCCTCTAACTTGGGGAACAGTAACATGGGACTCATCAATAATAGTAATAAAATCATCAGGGAAAAAGTCCAGTAGCACACCCGGAGGATCACCTGGCTGGCGACCTGAAATTATCCGCGAATAGTTTTCAATGCCTTTGCAGTACCCGATCTCCCGCATCATTTCCATATCATACTTAATCCTGGTCTCAAGCCGTTTGGCCTCAAAATCTTTCCCTTTTGCTTTTAACTCTTCAAGCCAGAGATACATTTCTTTATAAATATCATCAATAACATTATCCAACGGCTGGTTTATCACATAATGAGTGGCAGGATAAATATCCACCTGCTCTTTTTCCTCCAGAACTTCTCCGGACACAGGATGCAGCAAAAAAATCTTTTCCAGTTCATCACCAAAGAACTCCAGCCTAACCAAATTCTCTGCCCAGGAAGGAAAAATATCTATTGTTTCTCCTTTTACTCTATACCTGCCTTGTTTGAGCTCTATATCATTTCTCTCATACTGCACACGTTCCAAATTCAATAAAAGCTGCCTTCGATTAACATTGCTACCCTTTTCGAGAAAAATTACACCCTTAATATAATCCTCGGGCATACCCAAGCCGTATATACAAGAAACAGAGGCTACGATTATGACATCCCGCCGCATCAGAAGCGATCTGGTCGCGCTATGGCGCAGCCGTTCTATTTCTTCATTAATGTCCGCTTCTTTTTCAATATACAGGTCCCTGGCCGGGATATAAGCTTCGGGCTGATAATAGTCATAGTATGAAACAAAGTATTCAACTGCACTGTCCGGAAAAAATTCCCTGAACTCCGCGCATAGCTGGGCAGCTAGGGTCTTATTATGGGCCATAACCAATACGGGGCGGTTAAGTTTCTGGATTACATTTGCGATAGTGAAGGTTTTTCCGGAACCAGTGACACCCATCAAGACCTGGTGCCGCTTATTTTGCTCCAGACCGGAAATCAACTGGTCAATGGCCCCTGGCTGGTCGCCGCCAGGTTTAAAATCGGATTTTAGTTTGAACATCTAGGAGATTATAGATCGTGGGTTTCAAATATGTAAATAAGCCAAAGCCCTCTGCTTATCCAGCACCCAGTCGGGCGCAACAAGCTCAGAAGCAGGTGCATCACCCATCAAGCGATGGACAACGATTTTTTTGTTAAGCAAAGGGGCTATTTTTAAAAGCAAATCTTTATATTCAACCATAGAATACAGCTTAATATTTCCCTTTTTATACTCTTCTTCATAAACGCTATTCTTTACAATATGCAAATTATGAAATTTCAGGCCGTCTACTTCTAATTCAACCAGTCTTTTTACCGTATCCAACATCATTTCCTCAGTTTCGCCCGGAAGCCCTAAAATAATATGCACACAAATCCTAAATCCTAGCACTTTGGCCCTGCGATAAGTATCCAAAAAATCTTCATAAGTATGCCCTCTGCCGATCTTCTCTAAAGTTAGATTATGACCTGATTCCAAGCCCAGCTCCAGCCAGTGGTAGCGGGAAAGCATATATTTGGACAGCATTTTCAGGCAATCATCCGCTAAACAGTCCGGCCTTGTTGCCAGGCTTAAACCAACAATATCCGAAACAGCAATAGCTTCCTGAAGTTTGCTCTCAAGAACTTCTACTTGGGTATAAGTAGAAGTATATGACTGGAAATATGCAATAAATTTATCTACCTTATAACGTTTACTTAAAAACGCTTTTCCTTTTTCAAGCTGCTCTGTGATAGATAATCCACCTATAGGATTAGCAAAATGAGAACCTGTACCCCCGCAATAAAAACAGCCTTTTGAGCCTTTGGTGCCATCTCGGGTTGGGCAGGTCGAGCCTGTGTCCAGGGATATTTTATAGACTTTTTGGTTAAAGTGTTGGCGTAGGTCTTTATTGAGATTGGTTAGGTTGCTTAGCATGCGTATTGATTATAACAACTCCTCTGGCACTTAGAAAATAGCGGTTTTTGAAGTTTTTATGGGTCTGTTGCGAAATGCCGGGTAAATTTATGGCGAGCAAAATTTTATGCATATTTCCGTCTAGAAAATTTGTTCGTAGCCTCAAGCTACAGGCAAATTTTATAGGCGGGAAGATGCTGAAATTTGCCGTCAGAAATTTTTCCGGTATTTTGCAACAGGCCCTTTATGCCTACCTGTGGCACTTAGCTGAGACTGGGTGTCTGACACCCTTTTATAAATTCCACAACTTTTTCCTTTACTTCTACCAAACCTCTATCTTTACATGTACAATTGGCTGGCTTATGTTGCTTTTTAAGTTTTTGTATATTTTCAATTTCTTTTAAAAAAAGTGCCTTCAAAGCTTCGGCATTCATGCTAGAAATGTCTAACTCTCCAGTCTGAATATCACTAAATAATTTCCATTCTTCACTCTGGGAATATGTAGCGACGGTTACATATATTTGGCTTACTACAGATTTAATATTCCTTAGATCAGGCAATTGCAGAATCATTTCACAATAATTAATAGCTTCATCAAAAGCTCGTTCAACACTACAAGTCATAGAATAAAAAGACTCATTATGGTCGACAGGAGAATTAACCTTTATAAACTTTACATCCTTATTGTTATTTAAGCTGCAAAACACTTTATATGTGTCTGCCGACATTAGGCTGTCCTCTTTTTTCTTAACTTTACCCTTGACTTTTTTTGTGCCTCCTCTACCTTGAACAATTAACATATTAAGCTTTTTAAATAAAGTAATGACCCAACGGTTATTAAATCCAGAAGCCTCAATTCTAAGCTTCTTTGCTAGCTCTAAAACTTTTTTACTAGCTTTTGGAAACTGCTTTTTAACAAAAAAAATAGCAGCTTTCTTTAGCAGTCTCTTCACAAACTTATCCATTCCCTTTACATCTAACGGAGATACCATTCCTCTCTCAAATATTATGCCGTCTATTTTTTCCTGATTTAGCGCCATTACCAGCAGCATAGCAGTACCAATAGAACGCATATGAATAATAAAAGGCACGCCTAGTTTTTGAGCTGATGCATAAGCATTATTAAAAGCTTTCAGGCAAGCTAAGTATTGAGCTTCCTCGCTAGGAACCGCATTACAATCATTTTTGCTGCTACGAATCTTAAATTCCTCGCCCAGTCTACCGGCGGCATGTGTTTCCATATTCAGTTCCTCGACATATAACGGCAGATGACTTATGACGCTTAAAACACTTTCTTCGTTGCCTGGGAAGTACAGAAGAACTGCTTCCGGTTTCCCAGCACTTTTTTTAGCTATAAGCACCGGGATTTCACCTAGATCTATTTCAGGATATTTTACTTCCAGATTGTTATATTCTATGTTCATATTTTCAGTTTTGTTCAAAGTCGGCATGAAATTTTTCAAGATCTCTTTTAATCCATTTTTTCCATTCACGATTTCTTTAACGCTCTTAAAAACTCTGGGAAGCAACAGTAGCAATATCGATAACACGCCAGATCTCGCACCCTCTTCGTTTATATGTTTTTTCACTTCCCGGATAAACTTCAAGAAAGGATTTTCCTTAAGCTCTTTAAGTTCTGCTATTTTCTTGATTTCTTCTATTACAAGAGGCAAACGTTCGTTTAACGCTTGAAGAGATAAGTCACTTGCTAATCCTTTTTCTCTACTGTTATCGTTGCTAAATCTCTGCCTAATCTCTTTAATAGTTATCGCTAAATTCGCCACCTCTTGAACATTAATCTGCAATTCAGGTTTAATCTTTTGTGCAATGGTAACAGATACGATAAAATCCCCCCAAAATCGAAATATTTTAGGCAATACCTCATGAATTTGCGCTATTTTTTCATTTCCAGCCTCAATAACCTCTTTTGAAAAACGTTTCTTCTTGGATGCCATGCTTGCGTTCTCTTTACATAATTTTGAATAATTATCTGACAAAACAAGCAGTAATGCATAAAAGGCCTTAATTGTCTCCAAAGGACCTTTCTTTGAAGTTTTATTATTATTCAATGAAACTATTTTTTTAATTGACATACTCATTTTTGACTTGAAAACTACCCTTTATATTCTTTCTTATGTATTTTTCGAACAAAAACCCCAAAAATTGCATTGAAAATTTCTTTAGGGATTTTTTTTCGATTCAATAAAATATACCACAACTAATAATTCGTACTTATGAAATTCCTTAACGATTTGCTCGATAACTTAATAGAAAAAAAATAAAAACTATTAGGGGAGATTTATTGCAATGAAAAAATATATTAGTTATTTTCTTGATACAGTAGATCTGTCTAATATAAACCAAATCATAAAACTTGAAGGCCTCTCTTCCATAGAGATTCTTATGAAAGCGACACTTATCCCTGAGCACCAATTCAGGAAAAACGTTTTCCAGGCTTATCAAAAACTGTATTCAAATCCATATTTAAAACCTTTACTGGACTACGCTGCTAAGATAGTCGCAATGAGCAACACATATCAAAAAAGTCCTGCCAGATTACGTATTTATGTCCTCAAATCAAATGCCGGATCTTGGAAGGGCTCTTATAAAGAAGTCCCAAATATATGCACTATCCATATGCCTGAATACTATTGGAATCCCCCTAAAAAACCAAATAAGAAAAAAAACACTCCAGACGAAAAAAACAATATGCTTAAAAAACTATTTGCTTGCTTTCTAGGAAAAAAAACTAAAAACAATGGTTCAGATGTTAATTTAATGCTTTCACAGCAAGCAGAATCATATAGAACTATGACCAGAAAAAAAGAATTAGGCGGTTCACTGATCCATGAGATCTGCCATATGGTAATGAAACACATTTTTAATAACTTCTGCATGCCCTTTTCAGAGAGTGAATTAAAACTCTTCTGCCAGAAAAAAAAGCGTACAGGAAATCTAAAAGCATATTTATCCTCTATAGAAGATGATATAACGCTAATTAATACAGATAGATATGACCATACACTAGATGAATGCAAAAAAGAGTTTGGATTTGAATATGTCCTATGGGCATCATCAAGAATATTCACCCGATGCAGAGCAACAGCAACGGTTTTTGACATGGTGAACAAAAATAAACCTCTGGATAAATGGTTTATGGAATACCACAACAAAACAATTGATAATTTCAAACTGAACATTTCCAAAATGATAGAACTTATTGTCGGAATCCCAGAAGCTTTAGCTGTAGTAGATGAAACGCTAGTAAAAAACCTAGCTCCAAATTTATTTGATTTCTATTCAAAACATATCCTGGAAATAATTTCAGAAAACTAATTTTTTTGACTCAGTCAGACAATCATAATAAAATCTACTAAACAATGAAAGAAAAAACCCTATCTTCAGAATATATCTATAAAGGAAAAATCCTAAACCTCCGCAAAGATCTAGTTCAAACAACAAACGGAACCTCCACCAGAGAGATCGTTGAGCATGAAGAAGTTGTGGTGGTCATCCCATTTGAAAAACCGGATAAAATCTACCTCGTCAAACAATTCCGCAAACCACTGGAAAAAGAAATCCTGGAAGCACCTGCCGGATGTGTAGATAAAAATGAAGATATCTTATCTGCTGCTAAAAGAGAGCTTGTTGAAGAAACCGGTTTTCACGCAAAAACCTGGGTAAAACTGGGATCTTCATACCCCAGTCCTGGGTTTTCTACGGAATTAATGCATTATTACCTGGCTACAGGCCTGGAACAAAGCCAGCCGTCACCGGATGAAGATGAAGAGATTGAAGTAGTTAGTCTTGATCTTAAAACTTTGGAAAAAATGATTTTTGATAACACTATCATTGATGCTAAGACTATTATTAGTTGCTTCTTATTGCAGAAGGAAATGCATTATATTTAGACCTCTATCAAAACAATGATTTTCTCAAAGACAAACATTTACCAAAATCCAATTTATTTATAAACTGAAAAACCATGAAAGAATACATTTCAGAATTTATAGCATTTTTAACTTATGAAAAAGGCAGTTCCAAAAACACTATCCAAGCCTATAAAAATGACCTAGACCATTATTTCAGCATAGAAAAATCAAATGAAATCACTGCCCAAACTTTATCCCATTTCTCTGCCGCACTAGTTAAACGAGGTTACTCGGCCTCCTCTATCCATAGAAAATTATCCGGCATAAAGACTTTCTGTTCTTTTCTCTTCCGTGAAAGGATCATCAACACCCACCCCAAATCACTTTTTGTACTGCCAAAACAAGAAAAAAAATTACCCAAAGCCTTAAAGCTCAAAGAAATGGAAAGCCTGATCAATTCCCCTGACAAAAATGACACTTACCCTTTAAGGGACGCTGCCATTATCGAACTCTTTTACGCCTGTGGCCTGCGCATAACCGAATGTATTAACCTAACGCTCAATCAAATTAACTTTAACGAAGAAGTAATAAAAATTATCGGCAAAGGCAATAAAGAAAGAATGGTACCCTTAGGCTCAAAAGCAAAATCCGCCATGCAAAAATATATAGGGCGCGAAAGAAATAAAATGATCAAAGACCAGGGATCAGACTTTTTGTTCCTCAACCGTTCAGGCCAAAAAATATCCCGCCAAGGAGTTTTTCTGATTATTAAAAAATACGCCAGAAAAGCGCTCCTGAACAAGAAAGTATCACCTCATACTCTAAGACATACTTTTGCCACTCATTTACTGGAAGGCGAAGCAGATTTAAAAGAGGTCCAGGTGCTTTTAGGACATGCGGATATCAGCACTACCCAAATCTATACCAATGTATCCCGGGAAAGACTTAAAAAAATCTATAACAGGGCCCATCCTCGTGCTTAATTTAAAGTTTATAGAAATTGCTATCTCATTTCTCGCACTTATCTATGCGATAATATTCCATGAAATAGCCCATGGCTATGTAGCTCTTAAACTAGGTGACAGCACAGCGAAGAATAGAGGCCGTTTAACATTAAATCCCATACCTCACCTAGATATTTTAGGATCAATTTTACTGCCCGCACTTTTAATTGTTACAGGCTCCCCTTTTATTATCGGTTGGGCAAAACCAGTGCCGGTGAGCACAATTTATTTTAAAAATCCTATTAAAGACATGATGAAAGTTGCTATTGCCGGTCCCTTGACCAATTTTTCCATAGCCCTGTTTTGCAGCTTTATTCTAAAAACTATCCTTTTTTTAAAAATCGGCATTAATAGCCCGACAGGTATAATTCTCCATTATTTTACCGTATTTCTGGTTTATTCTATTCAAATAAATGTTGTTCTGGGGATCTTTAACCTTTTGCCCATCCCGCCTTTGGACGGGTCCAGAGTTCTTCTGAACTTCCTTCCTTATCATCTTCAGAGTAAATTTATGATGTTTGAACGTTATGGATTTGCGCTGCTTTTTATTCTGATCTATTTCGGGTTTTTCCGGATAATCTTATCTTTTATTGCCCTGCCCATAATCCGGTTTTTGCTGTAAATTCAAGTTTATTACAGTATAAAAACACAGCAGGTACAGGGTTGGCAGTACCGGAGTAAATATTCTAATCTCATCCCTATTGCCAAAAAACACCAAAAGGCCCATATATAAGATAAAAATGATCGAAAAGATATTCCTGATCCCTTTTGGCTTTTCCTTCCATTTATAAAAAATCAAAAAAACAAACATAAATACACTCAAAATATTAAATCCTCTGGGCGAAGGCACTAAGGGAGCATAAATATCATTAAACAAAAAATAGGATTTCAGTTTAAGAAAAAACGGCAGGTTCAAAAACAAATGAAACGGCAGGTTCGGCCCGGGATTAGCCTGAAAAATAAGTTTGAGGCCGACAAACACAGGCAAACCTAGAACCAAATGCACTAATGTATGAAAAAATATTTTTTGCCTATCATGTTTTTGAAAATAGTATGCCCAATAGAAAAGCAGCAACAAAACATTGGTCTCCTTGTTCAAGATCGCAATGACAAAAAACAGATAATAAAAAATCCATTTCTCTTTAATGAGAAAAACCAGGCAAAGAATAATTAAAAACAAATCCGCAAAATCATAAAGCGTGCCTCCTCCCACAAAGAAAAGGGGATAACACAACATCCCTATAACAGGCCCGGCCACAGACTGTAAAAAAGTACAGTTATAGACCTCACGCGTTAAATACTGCAAAGCAAACAATGTCAAAACCAGAACAACCCATAATAAAAAATACATCGTCAAATAGTACTTCCGGCCAGGCTGTTCTTTCCATCCGAACCGTTTTCCCATATTATCCAAACGGTTCCTAATTTTGCTATTAGTCAATATTGACCTCTTAACATTCTCCGGAATGATCGTAGAAACCTTGCGGCAGGAAAAATTTATTACCATGGGCATCAGGACTCTAAAAACCCACGGCCTATCTGCTTTGTAGGCCAATGTCTTAGCTAAGGTATTCTGATTACTATCATCAATAAAGCCCTTTGACATAAAGACATTTAAAACAAGGGCAGCGGCAGTAAAAAACAGAAAGGTTGTAAATAACCAACTAAAAACTTTTTTGGCTATTGGTTTTGAAACTAATTCTTCTATTCTTGCTACTAACATAAATCTTGGCGTTGTATCCTTTACTTAGTTTTTTTTATGTTTTTCAACTTCGTATCTTAAAACTAAATACAATGTTATTTTTCGATACAAGTTTTAAAAGATTTCTCCCGTTTATTTTTATATATTAATGAAAGGCTTTTATTAAAAGTATAACAAGAAAAATTAATATTAAAATACTAGCCTAAATCTCGTATAAACTTTAAAATACTATTTTACTAAAAAAATCAGAACCATGCGAAAGATAATATTATCAATTATCGCTGTTTTCCTTTTATTTTGTAGCATCGCTATAGCCAATGTACCTATGCGTATTAGTTTCCAGGCAAAGCTGGCAGATAATAACGGACTGATTAGAAACGAGTACAGGGATATAAAGATAGGCGTCTACGACCAAGAGGATAAAAACTCAGCCCGCTGGACCGAAATTCATAGAGGTGTCTGGTTCAATGAACAGGGCATCTGCAACATCATTATCGGAAGCCAGGGTCCGTTAACCATTGAAAAATGGATGGATCCCAACAGTGGGATTATGTATATAGAGAAACCATTCATCGGTATTACGATTGGTACGGCTACCACTGCCGGCACTAACTTAGTTCGGGGCTCTGAAACCGGGCCTGCGTTTGTCCCTTTTCCTTCTGCACCATATGCCATCCAGGCAAAAATAGCTGAAGAAGTCCTCTCAGTAGACGCTAGTAAGATCATCGGCACATTTACCCAGAAAGTTGTTATGGACAACGACTTAATAGTCAGCAAAGATGCACTGGTAGTTGATAGTAAAAACAAAAAAGTAGGTATCGGCACCAGCCAACCCCAATACAGTCTTGATGTTAAAGGTTATATCAATGCTGACGGATATATGATCAAAGGCGAGGATATAGCCTCAAAGTTAACCTGGGAACGTAATGCAAATTCTCTATATTATCTTAAGGGTTATGTTGGTATCGGAACAACCGCTCCCTCATATAATCTAGACATTGTGGGAACAATAAACGCTACCAATTTTCTAAAAAACGGAGATCCTTTAACTTATGACCTGGAAAAGGAAATTGTCTGGAAAAAGGGCTCATCTTTTTCAGTGGATAATACCACTTATGAAACCATTTACTTAAAACCTAACACTCCAAAAGAAAGGCTTGTTGGTATCGGGACCTCGGTACCATCTGAAAAACTAGAGGTCGATGGCGCTATCAGAATTGGCGCCTATAAAGGTATACGTGGCGCTTCACCCAGAGAAGGGACTATCCAGTTTTACCAAGACGATTTTCTTGGTTATACAAACAGAGGATGGCAGTCCCTTACCAGCCTAAGCGGAAGAGGCGATCCCGGAGAAATTGCTTACTGGGATGATGATGCCGTTATCACAGGTTCTGCATCATTATACTGGGATCAAACAAACAACAATCTAGGGATCGGAACCTCTTCCCCAAATGCAAAGCTGGAAATCAAAGCAGCTCAAAATGCTGACTTAATAAGAGTTAAAAGTGCAGATGATAACGAAGTCTTTTACGTTGGTTATAACGCTGATTCCGGGACTTATAACGTTGGTATCGGCACTGCTAATCCCACTCAAAAACTTGTTGTAAACGGTATCATTGACGCCAGCGACTATACAATTAACGGCGTTCCTATCTTAGAGGCGATCCCGGAAGGTTCCTATTGGCCCTGGATCCCTGAAAACACTGCCCGTATCTTTTTTGACGAAGGCTTTGTTGGTATCGGTACCACTGAGCCTCGAAATCTTTTAGAGTTGGCCAGCCGCCATCCGTCTGCCAGCCCTGCTATCACTTTTGATATCTTTGGAGAAGACCTTTTCAGCATTGGTATTAACAGCGAAAAGCCGGATGAATTCATCATTTCCAAAGGCGGCAATCTGAATTCTCCTGTATTTACGTTCAAAGGACATAATATAGGTATCGGCCTGGAAACTCCCAAAACAAACCTGCATGTCAGCGGTAACTTAGGCGTTGTCATTGAAGGAAGGTATTTGGGAGATTCCCAAATGACCGAAGAGGACAAGTTAACAGTCACCGGCGCAGGTTCAAGGTTAGTATGGTACCCGGCAAAAGCTGCTTTTAGGGCAGGTTATGTCTCACACGATCATTGGGATCATCAAAATCTAGGTGATTTCTCAGGTGCCCTTGGTTATAATTCCAAAGCCAGCGGAAAATACGCCTTTGTTGCCGGCGGTCTTAATAATTCAGCTTCCGGAGAAGGCGCGGTTGTCCTAGGCGGTATGTTTAATATAGCAAGCGGGAAATACAGTATTGCCGGCGGGCACAAGGCACAGGCAAGCAAACTGAACTCTTTTGTTTGGGCAGACTATACTCCGGATCCTGAATACTTCACATCCCTCTATGAAAATCAGTTTATAATCCGTGCTAATAACGGAGTAGGTATCGGAACAACCGACACTAAAGGCTCTATGTTGACTTTAGTACGAAAAACATATGGAGAATACCTGTTGAGGATTCTTGATAATACCGAAAAAGAAGCTTTAGTAGTTACTACCTCAGGTAATGTCGGTATAGGAACAAGTGATCCTGGCAAAGCCAGGCTTGCAGTAATGGGCGGCCGGATTGGTATAGGCACAACCGTGCCTACTGCTACTTTGACTGTAGTTAACCAAAATGATAATGAGCTAATATTTGTCGTAAAACAAGGCCAGGGAGTAACAGTAGGTATGCTTATCAACACTAAAGGCCAAGTTGGTATCGGTGTTACAGAAGGTTATATTATTCCTGACGATGTCGGTCTTGCTGTAAATGGTATAATTAAATCTTCCCAATTCAGAGTTGTTGATCCTGATGATCCTGATGGAGAAATCATCCTCCAACCTAATCCTGGTTCACCTTGGGCAGATCCTTCCAAAAACGACAACAATACTCATCGTTCACAAGGTATGGTAGGTATCGGCACTCCCAGCCCTAATAGCCTGTTAGAACTTTCTAACCGCAACACTAAGGGCAGTCTTCCTGTAATAACATTTGATATTGACGGGAATGATATATACAGTCTTGGCCCTACTCTAAACGCAGATAGCAATGATTATTTATTTACTATCCAAACCGGCAGTTCTCTTTCACCCACGCCTGCCATTGCTATCGCCTCTGCCAGTGTTGGTATAGGCACTAATCTAGCTTCACCTAAAGCAACCTTGGACGTTTCTGGAAACGCTATTTTTAATGGTCAAGTATTAGTTGCCACCACAAATGTATCTGATAACATTTATTCCCTATATGTTGACGGATCTATTAACGTCAATAAATTATATATAGGCGGCAGTGTCTTTACTCCTCAAGATAGCCCTTGGAAAACTGCTGGATTGAATATCTATTACACTTCCGGCAATGTAGGTATCGGGACCAGCACTCCAACTGAACTGTTGGAAGTATCAGGTACCATTTTAACTGACAAATTAGTTATGACCAGCACTCTACAGCTCGCTGATAATGCTTACCTAACCACTGAAATACTCAAACTCCGTGATCCTGATCCGCAAGTAACCAGCCCAGGGATTTTATATGTTGACGACAATTCTTTACTCTGGCAAGGGCCTAATGACGTGTCTACAAAAAAACTCTCATCCCCACTACAAAGAGGAATAGGCTCAGAAGGAAATCTTGCCTTTTGGGTTGACCAATCTTCTATCGGCGAATCAAGCGTATATTGGAAAGAAGAAGAACATCAGCTTACTGTTTCCGGCAACTTAGTGGTCAGCAGAAACTTCACTACACCATCCGGATTCATTATAACTTCAAATATTGCTATGGGAGTTCCTTCTGCACTATCCCTTGAGGCTAATTTATCTTATGTCGCCAATCCTTATTCAGTAAGAAGTTTCACCGGAGAAAATATTAATATCAGCATTAATAAAAACTGGGGCCACCCTGTAGAAAAAGTCCAGATCAAAGGTATGGAAATTTCCATGGAAAGCAAGGAATCCGGATATCTTTTTAGCAACTCAGAAGCAATCGGACTATATATCGATGTCAGCAAAGTAAATATCGATACAGGCCATAAATATGCCGCTATCTTCAAAGGCGGTAATGTAGGTATCGGAGAAGAAAATCCCCAGGCCGAACTGGAAGTTGCCGGCACAGTATCTGCTAATTATTTCAACTTATCCGGAGGACTTACTGTACCTCAATTAATTGTTAATGACGGAGACTTCATTGCGATTGCCGCAGATTCCACTTCTACAGGCGGAGGATATCTAGGTAGAGTTGCTATTAACTTCCCGTTCCCGGGAAACTGGCAAAGCCTATCTAAAGAAGAAAGGCAAATAGCTCTAGCCCAACAATTAGCCCAGACAGATGCTGAACTATATGTTAACGGAACTATTTCCGCCAATATGCTAAAGATTGCCGCCGGACTTTTGACCACAACCATTAATATCCAAAACGGCGCTTTTGTAGTTGATGCAACAGGGAATATAGGTATCGGCACCTTAACTCCTAATAGCCAGATAGAAATCAGCAAGGTCATAACCGGCCAAAACGATATTGAAGAAAATTTCTACTCTCAAAAGATCTTTGTAAATGTTGACGGCGCCGGCGAACCTAACAGCGGCTTAAGCTTCTCACTGGACAAAAACATAACCGGCCTTGATATATCCATTAAGTCTGAAGATAACAACACTATTCAAGGAAACGTAGAAGGGCTTAAGATCGACTTGTCTGACATAAACTTGCAAAGCAATTCTTCAGCCACAGGCCTTTTTGTTAATGTAGAAGACACTAAAAACAGCAGCGGCACTAGATACGCAGCGATTTTCACCGGAGGTTATGTCGGTATCGGAACTAACACTCCTAATGCCGAATTGGAAGTCAGCGGTAATATTTTGGCTAAAAACCTCACCCTGGACGGAACTCTATCTGCTGAACAAGCTGAATTTAATTTTCTTACCATAAATGAGTCAGCTTCATTAAACGGTGTTGTGACCATAAATAATAATCTAATAGTCCTTGGTACAGCCACTATCAACCACCTTGTTCTAAATGACACCCTTGAATCAGCAAAAGGTAACTTTAGTACGATCAATGCCAATATTGCTTCTATCAACGAACTACTAAAAACAGCTGAATTATGGACAGCTACGTTAGACGCTGAAATTGGCTATTTTGATAAATTGGGCATAGGCCGTGAAGTAACATCAGACTACGTCCTGGCTGTCTCCGGCAATATAGCTACTAATAAATTCATAATTGAGGATACTCTGGAGCTTATATCTGACACACTAGATGTTAATAATGGCAAAATATATGTTTCCCCAACCAATACTAATATAGGCATAGGTACCAAATTGCCAAAAAGCATTCTTCATATATATGAAGCTTCTCCGGTACAAACTGCTTTTCTTGCCCGGGATAACGATACCTGGAATGCAATACATATCCAGTCTCAAGGATCCTTTGAAAAGTTGGCAGCAGGTATTATCCTGATCCCGGATTCTGCTTCACCTTCTCCTGATATCGGATCCGGTATTATAGCCGTACGTTCAAGCGACTTAACAGACAGGCCAGGTTCGCATTTAGTTTTTGTGACCGACCCAGCCAATGGCGTACCTGCAGAACGGATGAGAATATCCCATGAGGGAAACATAGGTATCGGCACTACTACTCCTCGCGCCCAACTTGAGGTAAACGGAAGCACGTTATTTGATGGCAGCGTTACCATAAACGGAAATCTAATCACATCCGAAATTACAGGTTCTGACGGCATAACCATTAATCCAAACGGGGCACTTGTCATAAATGCTTTTACAAGGCTAAATTCACAAACAAAAGTAGAAAAAGGCCTCTACTTAAAAAAAGAAAACTCAGTAACAAGTACTTCCGATTACGGAATAATTTACTCCGGATCTGCCGGAGATAATGATCACAGTCTATATTATCTAAGGCCCAACACTCAGATACCGGTTAATATTTCAGCTCCTTTTATCGGAAAACCTACCAGAATAGCTTTTTTTAACACTGGTGGCGGTATAGACGACAGCGCTAACCTCTTCTGGGATAACAACACCTTTAAAATCGGCACAAATAATGTCACAACTTCTTTTGAGGTCATAACTACTCTGAACAACAGCATTAACGGTAATATAGCTCTTCAAAAAATACTTATGGGCTTCGCTGACAGAGGAGCTCTAGGCCCTGCCTCTTCCGGAGAATTTACAGGCTTAGATATTGCCTTCATATCTGATAAAGTAGATAGTTCAATCGAATTCGGACGTTTGGCAGATGGTGAAACAGCAGTTGGGCTTAAAGTTGATTTAAGAGAACTACGGGCAAAATACTATCAGGATAGCACTCCGCTTAAAGGCACTAAATATGCTGCCCTATTCCTTGGCGGCGGAGTTGGGATAGGAACCTCCAGACCAGAAGCCGCTCTACATATTTCAAGCGAAGAATATGGTAATACTCCTCTAATTATTGATTCCAAAAACATCTCCGGCACCCATAAAAACGCCCTTACCGTTTCTTCAAACAGCTATATCGGCATAGGTACTCCGGATCCCCAATCACGAGTATCGATCAAATCCGAAACAGCGGCGGAATCGCCTTTCTCAATCATAGACAGCACCGGAACCAATCCTATCTTTTATGTAGCAAGCAATAACTATATCGGTCTAGGCACATACTCCCCACAAGCTCAACTGGATGTACAAGGTTCCATCTCTGCTAACGCCGGCTATTTTTCAAGCATTGAAGCCACTACTTTAAATGTAGGTGACGGGGCTTTCTTCATAAATGCTTCCGGAAATATCGGGATCGGCACTACTGATCCTAGTGGCAATATTGCATTTAGAAAAGAAATATCAAACTCCACTACTGTACCTGCAGATGAATTCATCTCGCACAAAGTGGATGTCATCCTTACAGGCGGCCAGGAATCAAACCCTTTCCGTTTTCAAAGGAACATTACCGGCCTTGACATTAATATTGAATCCGCCAGCTCTACCAGGTTAGGCAATACAAATTCCAGTTACAACGCTACAGGTATTCGCGTAAATATGACAGACCTGCTCCTTGATCAGCAAAATAATGCAAGTGCTATAGGTTTATATATTGATGTTGCCAATAACAATGCTGTCCCTGAAACTGGCGGCACACGTTATGCCGGTATTTTTAACGGAGGTTACGTCGGTATAGGAACAGCAACTCCTTCAGTTGAATTAGAAGTAAGCGGAAATATAAAAGC
>JBHPDY010000021.1:0-19615 GCA_042577605.1 Candidatus Margulisiibacteriota bacterium | reverse complement strand
CTCAATATTTCATGAGGTGAAATATATAGAAAAATATAAATTAGAATTAGCTAGTATAAGAAAGCTCACTGAAAAGCTATTAGAAGGCCGCAAATTATATGACATCTATGTCCCTACCCCATTTTTTTTGAGTCTTATAGGCTTATAAAAAACAGGCGCCCCGCAATTCCTTTCAATCCACCCTGAATTTTGACATAGAATTCTTTGGGATTTTATTATAGAATTCCATTAATTCATCATTAATCCGAAGGAAATAAAATATGAGAAACAGAATAACTTTACTCTTGGTTTTGGCAATTACTTTAATTGCGCTTATATCCTGCAGAGGCGTGAACGCGGAAAAAAAGTTTTTATTAAAAAATACCAATAAAAAAGAAGTGGTACAGATAACAATCGATGCCTTAAGAGAAGAAGGTTATGCCATTGATAAACAAGACTATGAGCAAGGCATTATCATTGCTTCTGCCCCATTCAATTATTGGGTGCAATCCGTAGCTCCGGACGTTCAGGTAATCATTCAAGAAGCTGTTAATGATAAAAAGATAATAATTGTATTTTTCAGGATCGTTATGGGCGAATTTATAGACTTTTTTGGTTCTGCTCAATCAGCTGCAAATTTAATACCTGAAAGGATTGCTGAGGCTCTGGACCAGCATTTGGAAGAAATATAGTATACTATTCTCCGGGGGAATACATTCTATATCTTCAACATTAATTTATACTGCCAGAACAAACCAAGGAGAGAAAGTATGCTAAAGTACAAACTATTACCCGAATCAACTTTTCCAAATAAACTAATATGTTGCTTTCCATTTCTATCACTTATTTCTCGAAGAAAACATAATGACCTATTTCCAACTATTCGGACTCTTATTCCGCCAAATTGTGCCATCCCGATAAAATACTTTGAAGTAAAAAATCTCAGAGATTTAGTATCGAAAAATGGTGGCCCCCAAATAAGGATCATTGACTGCCTTGCTTACGGCGCTGAAGCAGTTGTCTTTCGTATTCTTTACAAGAATCAATCCATGATAATGAAAGTATATACTGATAATGCGCAGAAAAATCCTACTATGTATAAGGTCAAATACATAAGCGAGGAAAACATACATCCATACCTCAAAAAACATATCCAAACATCATCTTTTCAATACGAGTGTTCTCTAGGCAATCCAAACATCGTTAAAACTGAATTTTTAGCTATGATCCAGAGAAAAGGAAAAATAGTCTTTGCCAAAATCCAAGAACAATGGGACGGAGATCTGTGTTACTTTGCAAATAATAAATTCCTTTGTTTGTCTGAAAAAAAGAAAAAACTATTCATTATGCACTTGATTAGAGATATTAGCCGCGCGTTATCTACCATACATGGTAAAAATAAAACATTTTTTGATCTAAAACCGCACAATATTGCTGTTAAGAAAAACAAAAACAATAAAAACGGGCAATATACTTCTGGTCTTTTTGATTTTGGTTCAATTACAAATGAAGAATCCCTAGATAATATCAGTAACACAGATCACCTATTTACAGTATTTTACGCGGCACCAAATGTTTTATTAGCATGCCTTTTTTCAGAAGATGATAATGATGTCTCCGTGAAAATCAATAAGGCAACTGATTTATTTTCTTTATTTTTAATAGTGCTTGAATTAGCTTCTGAAACAGAGATATCTAAGATTTACAGTATGATTTTTAACAACGATCCATCAACACAGATAAACGAAATGGAATTTATAAATGAGGTTGCTAAACAGATTACATCTAATAATAGTATTTCAGAATGGTATTTAAACAAACTTACTGAATATGCAAAATCTATTTTTGTTAATTACGGATCAGATTTTTTCGATAAAATAATATTGCCTATGATTAATAGTAGTAGAGAAGAAATCACTGCCCAGGACTTATTTGAGAATATTAATCATAGTATTGATAATTGTACGTCTAACTAAATCTTATAAAACCACCAACACTATTATAGGCCAGCTTGCAATTTTTTCATCTTTTTACCGATAAATTATTGAATAACATATATTTAGGGGCTGTTGCAAAATAGCGATAGCGCCTCTTAAGGAAAAACAATGAAGAAAATTTTATTGAGATATAAAATATTGCCTCTAACTCACGATGAAAAGCTTGATCTTTTTATTTCAAAGAACTTCCCTGAAGCAATAAAATCTAATATCCGTGACCTAGATCCCACCAAAGGACCTTCTATCAAACATAAACAAATTATATTGAAATCACTTCTACTTACGCTTAAATGTATTCTAAGTAAATGTAAAAATCCTGCTAGTATCTTTGCTGGATTATTAATTGAAAAATTAGTTTTAGATAATAAACTTATAAACCTGAAGAACCGCAAAATTAAAGCTCTGGGCTATTCTCTGATAGCCATTTACGGGCTTTTCCACCCGCTTGGTCTAACCGGATCTATACTATTTTTAAACGCAGGTGAATTTGCAGCGGATAAGATGGCAAAGCTTATCCAGTATCTTTATCGCAAATCTAACACAGGAAAAACAATCGATTTTAGCGAGGAAGATTCGAAATTATTCAAAAAAGAAGCTGCCAGCTTAATTGGAAGTTATGGAGAATCCTGGGGAGAGCACCTTGATAAAATAGTCGAAGAACAGTTCGGATTTAATCCAGCCAAAATACTGATATCATATACCTATAGCGCTGCAAATCGTGTTAAGGATTATTTCTGGTCATTCTTTGATAAAAAATCAGCCTTGAAAATACCACCAGTTCCTAAACACCTGGAAGAGCTTACAGAAAGCAAAGACTTTTCAGAGTCATCGTCACCTCCGTCACCACAAAACTCTGAATGCCCAGGCATACCCACTTCTCCCGCAAATCCAACAGAGCCCCAAAAACCACAATTAACTAATCCCCACAATGAACTCGAAATTAAATATTTTGTAGATGAAAGTTTAGTTTCCAAAGATCCACAATCCTATCAATGTGAAATCATAGATCCGAACAAATTGAGAAAAGTTAAAACTATATGCGAAACAGTTACTAACAAGGAATTACACCAAGAATTAACATCCAAAACAGCATCATTAAATGAATACTTCCAAAATAAAGGCCTGACCACCAGATTTAAATACCCAGGTGATTATAAACTCGTTGAGCCAGGAACCACTTTTTACAGATGTAATGAAGCTGCTTTGAAAAACTCTCTCATAACTCAGAAACTGACAAAGAAATGCCGCATATTTGATATTAATCTCACAAAAGCCACTTCAACAGAAAGATTAAGATCTCTTCTTAAAATAAAACCAAACCAATATCCTGTATTAATATCACAGAATAAATATAAGATAAGAGCTACTGCTCATCTTATTCCTTTTAATGTGGGTAACGGCTTTACAGAAGTATATGTTCCAACTCTTAACACTAAGGGCAATAAATTTGAACTTCAACGAATTTACGATGCATATGCGATAATCCATGAAACAATACATAGGAGATTTGGTGTTATTCCAGAATTTTATTCTCCCAAAATAAATAGGCCTGAATCAATTATGAATCCAGTAGATAGCTCATACCCAAGGTTACATAAGGTATTGGATTGGGATATAGATCCTCTACTGTCAATATTGGAAAAATCTAATCTTTGCTTTGGACTTAATTGTACTCCCTATAATGGCCTTACTGTTCCCCCTAGTGGTGTTTGCTGGATAAAAGCCCCGCCAAATACGACATTCGAGGCCAGTGCATACTTCCATAGACGGCAGAAATACTTTTCATACCCAAAACTTAAAACCAAGCCCAATGGAATTGAAAAATTCCACCTAATCTCACCTATCAATATCAGCCCTGATAAAAAAGCATTAACAAATGAAGAAATTGAAAAACTTATAAGGCTTAATCATGCGCCATCAAAAGAGGATCTAAAAAGAATTTTAGGAGACAAATTTCCCTACCCAATATTATTAAACCAAATTTATTCTTGGAAAATAAAAGGCTGTGGAATAACAAAAGAGTTTGATGTTTATGATGTTCAGGAACATTTCCTAAAAAATAGGCTCGACCATTATGAAATAGAAATGAACTGTCCTACTCTACAGGATGCACGATAATCATTGTTAATCATTCAATACCCAAAAATCATAGCATACAAATTAATAGGAGTATTAAAACTAAAGTAAAACTCACTATCATTTCCTGGTTTATTACTATCAGCCAGATTAACCGCATAACCAAAAGTAAGAGGAAATTTCATATCAGCAATTGTGCTGAATAAAGTACAAAATTCCACGCCCGCATTAATCTTCTTCGTCCGGTCCCAATTAGAAAACTCCCCATCCCAAGCAGTTCCTGCCTCCATAAAAAAAGCACAGGCAAATCCTCTTACCAGCCCAAAATTCAACAGCCTGTCTTTCCTGCCAAAATCAATGGCAAAAGGAAAATCAATCCCAAAATCTAGGTATTTACTACCATAAGTAGAGATACTCGAACCTCTCATACGGATAGAATTATAACGAAGCTCACTAGGCAAGTTCCTGCCATATCCTAACGAACATTTAGGCACCATTAATATCCCGCCTAATTTCATAGGTAATAAAGCTGCCAAATCTGCTTTGAGATATTCCTGGTCATTAAAACCAGACATAGCAGGCGCCAATTCCAGCTTGGCCGCAGAAACCAGCAAAGAGTTAATTTCCACATGATTAACCTTAGCAAAAACACTATAATATGGCTTAGAAAAGTCAAAATCCCTCCTCATCAAACCAAAATCAATAAAAGTTTTAGGGTAATAGAAATGACCATAAAAACCTGATTCCACTTCAGAATACATGGGAAAACGGGCCATTAGAGCAGACTCCCATATATCCCGGGTATCATATACAGTATACATACTCAAAAAATTCCCTCGCGGAAGATAAAAATCAACCTGCCCAAAAACCTGGGAAGAAGTAGGATCATAAATACTACCGCCAATCTCATCAAGTGTATACAAAACAGATGCGCCAAACTGCCACTTATGAGAAATAAAGTCTTTACCAACAATAGAAAAACCTAATCCTGATTCATCATTATTCAGTATCTTATAGGGGCCCTGGGGATATAAACCAATAAAATAATTATGCAGTGGTTTCTTTCGTATCAAAGCTCCTTGATCACCAAAAATATAATAATCAGTTTTTGGAAAAGCCGTATTATTTAATTTTGTTTTTTCCAAAACATTCAAACCAGGGTCCAAGAAAACATTTTTCAAAGGAGCTTTAGTGACAAAGGTTACTTCAGAACCATCCTCAGCACCTTTTATTGTTTGCCGGACTTTTTTACGGTCTACAAGTAGGGCTTCAACTTCCAAATTACTTGGCGCCTGACCTTTTTTTGTTATGGTGACCTTTGTCTTATACTTCCGGCCTGGGATATTTGTAGAGGTTACTTTTCTAAAAGCATAGTCAATAGAACTTATTCCATAAAACCAAGCTGAAAAATAGGGGTCCAAATCCTGAGTACTATTCTTTTCTAAAATAGACTGAAAAAAATCCGCATTGGAATTAGCAGCTGAATATGAATTAAAATATTCCCTTAAACTCTTTCTAAAAACTTTTTTCCCCACAAAATTTTCTAAATTAGAAAACAAGATAAATCCTTTTCGATAATCCTTAATGAACATTGTATTTAAATTAGAGTCTTCTATATCAATAATCACTGGTTCATCCCATCCATCCCGCACCGATTTCATATAATCAAAATGAATATTATCCCGGGCAGTAAAAGACGCAGCAGAACCAAGCCCCTCCATAGTGGTAGTCAAAAAATAACTCGCCCAGGCAGGGCTTTTTGGTTCAAAAAGGTTTTTGTACTTGCCAAACTTATCCTCAAAATATGCATAAGTTATATATTCTGTTAAACCCTCGCTAAAAACATTTTCCCTATTATGGTCCACTGGAACACCGATCCCAGCCCAAAGGTGCCCCACTTCATGTGCTACTAAATGGCTGATAAAACGGTTAAGGTAGTTCTGCACCAGGATATGAGCAGTAGAAAAAGCATGGTCACCCAAAATCACAGTTCCGTCAGCTGCCATTCCCCACATCCCGCTAAACGGGGAATTAATAATATTTATCTTGGAAAATCCCGGCAAGCTAAAATGCTTTGAGTAATACTCAACAGCTTCTGCTGCTATCTTAGCAATACGCCTGGCCTGCATAGATGATCTTTCCTCCAGATAAAACACCTCAATCTCAACACCAGCTCCCGTCCTACGTTTAACAATCCTAAAATCCGGAGAAAAAGCTATGGGGCAAGATATTATTGGATTTCTAATTTTAGAAATAACTGTTTTCCTATCATTGTTGGAATTAACCTCTGTAGTTGGCCCGGGCAAGGCGCAAGTATATTTCCGGGGAAGGTCCAACTCGATTTTTTCCACCAAATGCTTGGCAGTAAGCCATCGATCCCTAATCCAATCATTACCACTACGCGCAACTTCCACCGGATACCACCCAAAACGAAGGATGTAAGTACCTTTATAAAACCATCTTTCAGAATTCACGGTTGCATAAGCAGCCGGGATCTTAACCGAAAAATCAAAATTAATATTTATGATTTGCCCTGGTTTCAACGATCTGGGAAGAGCAAGATAAAAAAGCAGTTTATCTTCTGAGTATTTTTGCAACTTCAGATAATGGGACAGCTTTTCATATATTATCTCTAGGGCAACATTTCCATCTGTGCTAGCGCTATTAATCTTAACCGGCCCTGGCTCATATCCGTTAAGATAACCAACATCATTCATTAAAGGTGATAAAAACGGATTTGGTTCTATTTGGTTATTATTAATAACAAAGTAGATCTTATTAAGAGACTTCTTAAAATTGTTTGTAAATTTTACTTTCTGTTGGCAATGGAGTGTTCTGCTATTTTCATCTAGTCTGGCATTTATACTGTATTTTGAATAATTTTGATTAGCTGCCGCTAAAAAGTTCTGGGTGTTCAAAAAAAGAGAAATAAAAACAAACAAGAAAAAAGAAACTCTCTTGATCATATTGAAATAATAACAAGTATATATCAAAGGTGCCAGGAACCCTTAACCATATATCTGTAAGAGTTTATTATATTCCTGAAATATTAATATGTTTTATCTGGGGGGGTGCAAATTTTTGAGCGTTTTTCCAACATTCATCTTTTGTATAGGATTTACATTCATCTTTTGTATCGGATTTATCTTGAATAATAATTGTATCATCCTCTAAACAAAGCGTTGCCAACATAGTCCACGCTAAACCATATTTCGGATTAATTTTCAGAACTTTAATATAACATTCTTTCCTTGAGTAATTGGTTTCCCCAACTTTAACCGTTTGTTGTTCCTTTACGGTCCCTCCCAGCAGAAACCACCCCTTAAAATATGTCGGATCAATTTCTAGAGTTTTTAGGTAACAGCCCTGCTCTGTGTACGACGATCCGTTAAATTCAACTTCCTCGCCTTCCTTTAATGCATACCCTAAATCTTTCCAGGTCTCACATTTATCGGGATCCTTTTTAAGGGCTTGCAAGCACTCATCCCGCGCCAATTCTCTTAAGCGTGTATCAGGATCTATTAATGAAATAATTTTGGGATTAATCTTCAGCATAACAAATAGCTCCATTATATTTTTTTTTACTGTACAATAATTTATCGTACAATTATCAAATAAATTGCAAAAAAATTCGACCCTGCTCCTTACCAAACTAAATTTTTTCCTAAATGGTCTACAATAGTGTTGGTATTTTCGCTTTAAATTGCGTGTATGAAAATGGGCATCTCAAAACATCAATCATAATTTATCCTCGAATCAACAACACTATTGTAGACCAGCTTGAAATTTTTCTCATTTTTGCACGATAATTAGATAGAAACCAATTTAATTCAAAACAGGGAGATAAAAAATGAAAAAACTCATTGCCTCTGAACTACCAAAAATTGCAAATAAAAAGCCTCCGGATCCAAATACTTTTACAGCAGAAAAAACACATACGGGCGCTTATTTGCCTAAGCAGGAACACTCTGCGTATAATAAAAAATCTACAGACAATTGGCGTTCTCCAGAAAATCATGAAGAAGAAATTAAATATGACGATACAGTAATAGTAACTGAAAATATTCCTAGGTTTGTTCCACCAAAAATAAAAATAGATATAAAAGACCCTAAATCTAAGATTCCCGTTCATCCTAAAACAGCCATTCATCTGAAGGCTGCGAGTAAAGCGTGGCTAGAAGCTAAAGAATTCGAAAAATCTATGGAGATAGAATACTTTGAATAAAGCACTACTATACCTAACAACACAAAAAAACAATCCACACAAAAACAATCCACACAAAAACAAACAAAGTGAAGCCCCCCCCAAAAAAACAAGCAAAGCGCAGTTTTAAGCGAAGCCCCGGTTAAACCGGGGCTTCGCCCCCAACCTTTTAAAATTTTCGCAGGGGGTCATATCGTGGAAGGAACATATATCAATATATGTGACTGGAGCGATATGGCCGCATGCGGAAATTTTAAAAGGTTGGAGCGGGGGACGGGGGTTGAACCCGCGACCTCCAGCTTGGGAAGCTGATGCTCTACCAACTGAGCTACCCCCGCATTTTTCTTTGCTATATTCGCATACTTCGTATGCTCATATTTGAGTATTGGAATAAAATAACACAGATTGACACTCTTAATCAATTATATTAAATTCCACTTAAACAAAACCCTACCTAAGGAAAAAAACAATTGAAAAAAATCGCATTATTTTTAGTTTTTCTCATATTCTCTCTATCCCCAATTTCCGCAAAACCCACACCCATAACTCTAAAAACCGGCATAAACTACACCACCTCCACCTATTCTGCAATGAACAACTACGGCCAGGGCTTTCATATCGGAGCTGGCACAGTCATCCCTATCATAGACAAGATCAACATCCACGCTGACGCTCTTTATACATTCAAAAAAGCCAAAGGCAAATACTCTGTTTCAAGCTGGGATGAAATAACCCTAACCTTAGCTACAAGCTACATTGAAATACCGGTCATTATTAATTACACTCTTTCCGAAGATTTCAGTTTTTATGGGGGAGCATATATTGGCTATTTATTATCAGCTGCCCAAAAAATCAGCAATGTACCTGCAGTTTCAATTGTTAGGGCAGGTACTATTAATGTTAAAGATAGTACTGAAAACACAGATTATGGAATTATTCTTGGCGGAGCTTACACAAATTCCGGCTGGGCCTTTTCCGGACATTATTCCCTGGGCCTAAAAGATATTATGCAAGGCAAAGACCTGGCCCAAAAAGACATCGAGGGCAAGTTAAACTCACTTACCGTGTCTATTTCATATTCTTTTTTAGTAGATTTTAAAAAACGAGGGTAGTAAAAACATCAAAAGCAAGGCCATAACCAAAATACGTATATTCTGCATCAGGCGGCCCGCCAAACCAATTCAGGTTAAAGTTGAAGCTCAGATGGTTAACAGGCTCAAAACCCAGGCCGGTTATCAGAACATATGATCCATCGCTTAGGTTATTAAGAGTATTGGCATGTACGTTCATATCTGTAATAGGGAATTTACTTACACTCGCAAAAATTGCAGCATAATACTTACCATGATAGTTAGCTTCATACAGGTTGTTATCAAACAATAAATCCTTGGCCTGGCTGGTAAAAACTCCTGTGTCATATCCACTGCCATTATAGAAAACCTCTGCTACCAGGCTGATCCTGTCATTTAGTTCCCAATCAAAAGTCTTGGCCATGCTTAGGCTGGCCATTGTCTGCCAGGCATCAGCTTTATTTGCTAAAAAAGCAGTGGCATTATTGATTCTAACCTGCTGTTTATCCCTCTCATAAATAAGGCTGACTTCACCAGCAACATCAACAGCAAACAGGTTAGTGGAAAAATCAAAACCATATGCCGGACCATAGCCTTTTTTCTTCCAGGCAGAAACAGCATATTCCGTACCCCCAACCAAAAACTCGAACTTGCCTGCTATTGCCAGCCCATCAATGTTTTCAGCATCTCCAAAGTCTGTAAACATATAGAAATTCTTAGTACTACCAAAAGGCATATGGACTTTCAGACCGTAAACACCTCTCCGGTAGCGGGCCATATCAAAAAAATCCAATCGATCTATATTTATCAGGTCTGTGGGGTGCCAAAAATAGGTCCTGCCCCATTGCAAAACCTGCTTTCCCATCCTGAAATACACTTTCCGGTCTATATTGGCATCTATAAAAAACTCTTTAACTGCATCATCCAAAATATTGCTGGTAGTAGTAAGATGACTTGGCATATTTACAATAGATAAATTAATGAATGCTTTGACTTGTTTTTTAAGGCGGATATCCAGAAAAATATCTGCTTCATTATCTGTCAAAATCATATTTTCGCCGAATTTGCCTTTACCTTTTAACCAATCTCTATGCATTAGGTAAAGGCTGCGGTTCATAATTTCACCTGAAAAGCTGACACTCTCTTTCTCAGTTTCCTGGCCTAAAGTCAGGTCTATGACTTCTTTTTCCTCAACTACTGTTTGCTCATCAGAGAACAATTTTTGCTCATCAATTTCCTGAGCATTCAAGCACGATAAAACCAATAAATAAAAGCTGAGAAAAACAACGAATTTACGCATAATGATTATAAATTACTTTTAATTAATTAATGGGTCAAGACTTAGGGATGTATAAATTGAAAAGCTGCCTATTTCAAGCACAAAAATTTAAGAAAAAATCACTTACTAAGGTTCTCTAAATAAGCTTTCGTAAAAATACTATCTTCTAATTTTTTCGTAGAAATACTAGAGATTTCTACTACTGTTTTGTTGTCTTTCTCAAACTCATCAACAAACAAACCTTTAATAAAAACATATTTTTCTTTAATTTTGGTATACTTCAAAAAATAACTCGTCTCCATCAAACTTCCGGAAAGCGAAAAAGATTGTTCTTTCAAAGGAAGATAATTATCCTGCCTTACCCAATAAACTACCTGGGGATATTTAACATCTTCTACTTTCCCTAAAAGTTTAAATTTATAGACCGGTATCTTACCCAGCTTTTCTTTACTATATATTTCTTTTCCCTTTTCATCTGTTTCAGGGCGATAAAGCTCCACTAATTTTCGTTTTTCAAAATCATCCGCACTGGCATCAGAACCACCTATGCTCTCATCCCGGTTAATATGCTGGAAAGTCCTGGTATTTCTTCTATACATCCAAAAATTATCTTCGAATTTCAGGTACCCATTCCCTTTTTCAGCTTCCGGGGCAGTCATGAGGATCATAAAGGAATCATCTGCATCCCTGCGGTAATAGATCATCTCCATTTTTTTCAAACCATGTGAAACCCGTCTTTGAGCCAGTTTAACCTTTGCGGTAATATCAAAACCCAGGTCCATCTGGTCATCAAGTGTTTTCATTATCTCAGTTACCTTGCCAGGTAACTCTTCAGTTGCTTGAAGGACTCCGCCCTTCAAACCCTGAAGATAAGATTTCTTTAAGGGCTCCGCCCTTAAAATCCCAAAATTACTAAAAAAAGCACTTAAAGTTATTAATGCTATTACTATAAACAACTGTCTTCTCATTTTTCTCTCCTAGTTATTCCACTCTAATACTACTCATAATGCCTCAGTGCTTCTGCTGCTGAAAGATTCGCAGCATGCTTGGCAGGGAAATAAGCAGTGCACACAGCTATAACCAAAATCAAAACCATATTAATAGCAATACTATTAACATTGGGAACAAAATGCAGCCTGTTATTCACTATCAGGATACTAAGCATGCCTACGGTCTTAATGATTAAAAAATGAGATAGTCCCATTACTATAAAACCCAACACAATACCAGCAACACCAGCAAAAAAACTTAAAATAAGGGTTTCAATTACAATCAGTCTGCGAACATCCTTTTTTCTCATCCCAATTGCCCTAACAGTCCCTATTTCTCTGGTCCTCTCCCTAATGGTCATCCTAAGCGAATTTATAACTCCGATCAGAATAATAAAAAACATAACCAAAACCGCTAACAAAGTTATCAAATTAAGCACTTTTTCCAATTTTAAAATATTACTAGCGCTTTCATGCATAGTCCTCACATCTAATGCCGCTACCTGCGCTTTACTCCTAGAGAATTCCTTAAATTTCTTTTTAAACTCATCAAAGTTTGTACTTCTGGGCAGTAGTTTCCATTCTTCGCCAATCGCTGGTGCAATAACATTAAAACCGGAAAGTTTATTTTGATAAACAGCATTTACCGGCAAATTACTATAATAGGTCTTATAAAAAAGCTTATCGCTTAAAAGCAATGTATGAGCAGGTAAAATATCAGGTTTTGTTCTAAATATGCTTTTTATCTTGTACTGCCTTTGTGTATATTTATCTTCATATTTATTCTGATATTTCAGATTTATCTTCTCTCCTACTCCAACCTTTAATTTCTTTGCTAAAAGTTCATGCAGCATAACACCGTCAGATGCTATTCCTGCCTTGATCGTACCTTTTACAGTTCTTATATTCCGGGTAACCACAGCTAAAGATTTACTATCACGGTAAAAACCTAGAACAGTAACAGGCTCTTTCCTGGTGTTTTTGCTTATGGTCCCATGAATTGCAGCCGTGCCAGGCTTAGCAATAGCATGCAGCTTTTCGGCCTGAGCTATGGCAGTTTCAGGATCCTCAAGGATAATCTGGAGAGAACCACTCTCGTATGGCCTTAATCCCATTAATTTCTTAATATTTTTATTATCTACAAATACAGCCATGTCCATAAACATATTTCTGGATTTCACAATCGCCACAACTGTTAAAATCCCTGTCTGGTGCTGGCCATGTACATTTTGCAGCCTGGCCCTTAAAGAATCCAGGACCTTCACGTTCAAATATTCTGCTTTACTGACGGCAATAATCACAGGATTAATAAATTTTTTATCAAAAATACTATTAATATCCCCCTTTATTACCTTAAAATAATCCCCTAAATCATCTGCATCATTTACATCCAGACCGATAAGGGCCAGATTATCACTTTTTCCATTACCTACCACCCTGCCGAAAATAGACAAATTTTCAGTCAAGTCTCTTATGCCTGTGACATTCTCTCTTATGAGCGTCACAAACCGTTCTTTCTCTCTAATAATAGGAGAACGGACTTTTCCTTTTTCCACAAAAACAAAATCCATATGCCCTGAAATATAGATAATTATTTTATTGATCAAAGTATCAGAAATACCATGAGAAAAAGAATTGGAGATCACTAAAATCATCATCCCAAAAGCAATAGCAGTCCCCAAGAGGATATTTCTACCCTTATTCCTCAAAACATTCCGAAAACCTAACCTAAACAACCACATAAATACTCCTTCAGTCTTTTGAAGTGTGACGCACTTCAAACACTGGAAATACGTTCTTTTTAAGGGCTACCGCCCTTAAAAATCCCGTAATAATTAAGTCTTACCTAGTCCCTAGCAATGGCATCTAAAGGTGTTATCCTCCGGGCCACAATAACCGGATAAACCGCAGCCAGCAAAGTAACCAATGCAAGCTGAATAATTACCAATAAAATATCAACTCCGCCCAAAAAGGGATGAAAAGTATCTCCCCCATATAATAACTGCAGCATTTCATTATCAGTAGAAAATTTCAAAACACTCAAAACTTTTATTAGAATTGTCCCCAGCACTATCCCGCTACCGCCAAAAATCAGTGAAAGGATCCAAGTCTCATACAAGAACATATATGAAATAAATTTCTTGCGCGCTCCTACAGCCCTCATCATTCCGATTTCCGGAATCCTTTCTATAGCTGCCATACTCAAGGTGTTCATAATAACAATAATTGCCACAAAAAAGATAAGCATAACAAAAATAAATAAGGAACCTTTCATTAACATGGCCATATCAGCTATATCTCCTAGGCCTTGTTTCCAACTAATCGCTCTTACAGGCAATTTTTCCGCTTTAAGTTCTTTATTGATTTGCGCTAAACCTTGATCTAATGGAATATGCGGCTTCAATTTAATAAATATTTGATTATATGATCCTTTATCAACATCAAATGATTTGTGTTTCCTTTTTGTTACTTTTTTCAGCTCATTTACGGAAAAAGCCTCATCACTCATCTCCACATCAGTCAAAACACCGCTGTCTCCAAAAAGGTCCTGACTATCAAATGAGTCAAAAACCAAAAGATCCTGGTTTTGCTTACTTATCGATGATAGGTTATCCTCTGCAGTAAAATAACCAAAACACTCTCTAAAAGACTCAATATCAAGTATATTAAAATACCCTAATATTTTATTTAATGCATTGTATTTAATAACTCCTTTTACTTTAGCTAAAATATCCAGAGTAGTGTTCTTTTCACTAAAACCCATAAAGATCATGTGATCTTTAACTTTTAATTCATCTTTCTCTTCTGCTGCTCCTAGATTAAGGTTTTCCTTTACTAGCTCCGTATTCTCAGGCTTAATCCAATAACCCAAAAGATAATCATAATTCAAATCTCTAGTAAGCTGGGTTAAAAGCATCCCTCTTTCACCCGGCTTTAACAACCGTCCTTCAATAGCTACCATATTATTCGGGAACATCTTTTGATAGCTCTTAAAATCCGTTCCTAGCAAAAAATTAAAGTCTGGCTCTCCTTCTTCATTCAAAAGCATTGCGGCACCAATTGCGACAGGCAGAAACCGGTCTATATAATCAGCATTATTAAGAAATGCTTTTATTTTCGGATAACCGGCAATCACTTCTATGGGTGCGCCTGTAGGAGATAGAATAACAGCTTCTTCCCGCTGTTTTTCTGAAATTAGAATAATATCCCCGGTGAAACTATTAACAATATTCTCTTCTATGCCTTTATTCATTCCGGTAATAATGCCATTACCAACCGTCATGATCAGAGATCCCAATAGCAAAATAACTCCAATAACCAGGCTCTTGCCTTTGTGGCGCAGAATATTCCGCCAGGCTATTTTAATAGTTATCTGAAAAAGGTTTTTCTTCATGAAGCCAGTCTGCCATCCCTTAACGAAATTACACTTTTAGCAAACTTAAGTACATCTCTATCATGAGTAGCAAAAATAAAAGTTGTTTTCTCCTTCGCATTCAGTTCTCGCATCAGCTGTAAAATATTTGCACCTGTTTCCGTATCTAAATTTGCTGTAGGTTCATCAGCCAAAACAATGTCTGGCCTAGTGACCAAAGCCCTTGCAATAGCTACCCTTTGGCGCTGTCCTCCGGAGAGTTCCGCAGGTCTATGCTTAATATGATCTTTTAAGCCAACTGCTTCTATTAATTCTTCTGCCCGTTTACGCACTTCATTCTTAGAATATTTCTTCATCAGCAGCATAGGAAATTCCACATTCTCCAAAAGGTTTAATACAGGAATCAAATTAAAGGTCTGAAAAATAAAACCAATGGTATATAGCCTTAAATCAGTAAGCTCATTATCACTTAGCGTTGTAATCTGATGACCACCTATTTTTATATCACCGGAAGAAGGCCTGTCTATACAGCCTATCAAATTTAGGAGCGTGGTCTTTCCGCTTCCGGAAGGACCGATAAAGGATACAAAATCCCCTGATTTTATCTCTATGCTGATGTCTCTTAAGGCGTGTACGGTTGTCTTGCCCAGAGGATAATTTTTGGAAACATCTTTAAGTTCAATTATATTCATTACATTTACTCCATTATTCCAAAATTGTTTCGCAAATTCGCTTAAACGGATGATCTACTTCGTATAATTCGTCTTTCACAGTCTGATATTGTGCTAGCATGCTGTCTCTTTTATCAGGTTCCAATAATTCTTCTGCTTTATCCGCCATATTAACTGGTATTATGCTATCCTGAATGTATTCAGGAACGATCTCTTTATCTGCCACAATATTCGGCAAAGCTATAAATTTCGGACTAATCTTCAAAATATACTTTGCAACAAAATAAGTTAGCTTAGATAAAGCGCCCATTACAATTAGAGGAACATCATTAAGGACTGCTTCCAGAGTTACAGAACCGGCAGAACTCAGAATAAGGTCAGAATATGTATAGATATTGCCCTGGCCCTGATCCCAAATTCTGACAAAACTGGCTTTGGCTTCCTTTAAATGTTTAACAATTAAAGGCATAAACTTCGAAGAAGACACCTTAAGATAAAACAAATATTTAGTCTTCTCTTTTTCATTTAGAATCTTTACTGTTTCCAGCATTTTGGGCAGCAAACTATTTATTTCTTGAATCCTGGACCCTGGGAACAGGGAAATAACCTGCTTATTCCCTTTGGGCTTCTGCCTCTCTTCTTTTTGTTTATTATATAAGTCCAAAATAGGATGCCCGAAATAATAGACCGAAGGATAAAACCTGCTATATAGTTCATATTCTTTTTTATAAATTGTAATAATCTTATGGCTATACTGTACTACGCCCCGGACACCTCTAAGATCATTCCAGATCCAGAAATTAGGGGTAATAAAAGTAATAATAGGTATGGAATACCTTCTTAGAATTTGTGCCAATTTAAAATTGTGATGCTGAAAATCTATTAAAACGACTTTATCTAATCGGTTTTTCTCCAGGAATTCTTCAAGGGTTTTATAGAACCTGCTGTAAAACTTCCTTTTATTAAATCTTTCTGTAAGTCCGATAGCATGGCTGGTCGCAATATCAAAAAGGAAACAATGCGCAATTGCTTTTAGCTTCTCACCACCAATACCATAGATCTTTACCGAAGATTTACACTTGAGCAGTTCTTCTGCGAGCGCTGCTCCGTAAATATCGCCTGATATCTCACCGGAGATGATAAGGATCTTCATACTTCAACTAAATCAGGTTCTGTCCTTTTAACAAATCCGCGATGAGACTCTGCCTGGAGGAAAGAAAGTAAATGCTTTGCTTCATCAGACTCTAATTTTAAATCTGCCAAAGCCTCCATTGCCTGAGTTGTGTTTTTTTCTGATCTGTATATCTCTTTGTGGATCGCCTTTAACTCTAAAAGAGCTTCTTTGGAGATTCCTCCTCGCCTTAAACCAACCAGGTTCAGGCCTCTAATTATAGCAGGATTACCTTCACATAACATATAAGGCGGCACATCCTGCGGTAAGCGTGTATAAGCCCCGACCATGGCTCCTTTACCTATACGTGAAAACTGGTGTATCCCCGTCATGCCACCTACTATTACATCATCTTCAATAGTAGTATGCCCGGCAATGTTCGTCATATTAACTATAGTTACTTTATTTCCTACTTTACAATTATGCGCTAGGTGAACATGGGTCAGGAAAACATTATCATCCCCGATTTCCGTAACCATATCTTTCCCAGTACTTCTATTTATAGTTACATATTCCCGCAAATTATTCCTATCCCCTATTACTACCCAGGACTTCTCGCCCTTATATTTTGTATCCTGCGGGGCAGAGCCAATGACACATCCGAAATTAATGTGGCAGTCTTCACCTATCCTAGTCCACTTTTCTACCAGAACATGCGCTTCCAAAACCGTACGATCCCCAATTACTACATCCTCGCCCACAATACAGTTCGCACCTATAACCACATCTTTTCCTAAAACTGCTGTAGCATGCACAGAAGCAGTGTGATGGATCTGAGGTCGGGATGGCTCTTCAACAAGGGTAAATATAAAATTCCCTTCGCAGACCACTTTTCCGTCAACCAAAGCTTTACCATTCATCTTAATGAAATTTTTCTTAATCTTAAGTGAAACCATTTCCATACGCAGCTGATCGCCCGGAACTACTGGTTTACGGAACTTAATATCATTCATTGCGGCAAACATTGCCAGCTTCCCCCGCATAGAAGGATCACTGAAAAACATTGCACAGCTGGTCTGGGCCATAGCCTCTAAAATAAGCACTCCCGGCATAATTGGCTGCTCTGGGAAATGCCCTTGGAAAAAAGGCTCGTTAGCACTTACATTCTTTATACCTACTACCCGGTTCAAATCCTCTTTCTCAATAATCCTATCAACAAGTAAAAAGGGATAACGATGAGGTATTGCATCTCTGATCTCATTAATATTCATTTCAATATTTGTTTCCATAATTTCCTCCACAAAGCCTTTAAGTTGTCTCAATTATCATTAAAACTATTGAATTTTGCAATAGTCCCATAATAATATGGAAACCTATCATATGAAAAAGAAAATATTTATTACAGGTTCTACAGGCTGTATCGGACATTATGTCCTGGATGAATTTATCGACAATCCTGATTATGAACTCCATCTTTTGTTAAGAGAGCCTTCCAGGTTAATGCCCCAGTATCAAAACCATCCTTGCGTTAAATTACACCAGGGCAATATGGAAGATATTGAACAAATGGAGAACATAATAAAGGAAGCTGATTATCTGATCCACATTGCTACTGACTGGAGCAACTCTGACTATGCAGTAAAACTAAATGTAGAGAAAACAGAAAAAATGTTCTCATTCTGTGATCCCAATAAGATAAAAAAGATCGTCTATTTCTCAACTGCTTCAATATTAGGCCCGGACAATAAACCGGTCAAAGAAGCAGAAACTATCGGGCCAGGATATGTACGCTCTAAATATCTTGGCTACCACAAAATAAAAAAGCATCAGCTTGCCAAAAAAATAACTACGGTTTTCCCAACAATAGTATTTGGAGGAGATAAAAATCACCCTTATTCACACATCAGTTCAGGAATAATCCCAAACCAGCGTTACCTTAAAATCCTTAGGTTTTTTTATATAGATGCTAAATTCCATTTTCTGCATTCCAAAGACATTGCTACTATAACTAAGCATTTGTTATTAAACGAAACGTCTGAAAATGAATATGTGCTGGGAACCAAAGTTCTGACCGGAAAACAAACCATTGAAACCTTGTGCGAATTCTTTAAAATTCCAATCTATTTTAGGATCAAGGTGCCATTGGGTTTTGTTTTCTTTCTGGCTAATATTTTTAAAATTGAGATAGATCCCTGGACAAAATACTGTTTGAAAAATCCATTTTTTGAATATAAAGTCGTAAATCCAAGCGATTTTGGACTTAAAACTACCTTCCCTACACTGGAATCAGTCTTGCAAAACCTTAATAACTGAATTAAGCTTTCTGGCTCAGCAAAAATCCTTACTAATTTATAGCTCTGATTCTTGTTCCTGGAGCATTTTATATCTTATAAGCACTACAAAGCTATTATATTGCTTATGCACTTTGGTAGCCTGCTTTGATATTGGGATGTTTTGAACAGTAACAATTTCATCGTCACAACAGACAGTCTTTTCATTATCTTGAGACCTAACATAGGCTTTATAATGCCCTTTGTTGATCCCACCTAGTTTTTCAAGGAATCCTATTATTTTATACGTCTGCCCTGCTACTACAATTTCATCTGGGACAATCAATTCTTTATTCCGATTTACTCCATTCTGGAATAGAAGTTCAATAAATATATCCTTCCCTGGTCTTATAAGCTTCTTTATCGCCTCTTCTTCATCTATAGGATCACAGTCATAAACCCACTCCTCCAAAGTCTCTGTTTTGCCACCTTTATCCAATACATAGGCTGTTAGTTTAAACGAATATAATTTTTTCAAATTAAAACATTTCTCAACTATAAACGAACCATCAGGTTCAGGATGCAGCTGAAAATAT
>JBHPDY010000020.1:0-20275 GCA_042577605.1 Candidatus Margulisiibacteriota bacterium | reverse complement strand
TTCCTAGTTTCAATTTTTATTATTTTCCCAGTTTTTCTAAGACAAAATCCGTTAAATCAAATCCACCCGCATATACTACTCTTTTGTCCAAAATCACATCCACTCCATATTCTGAAGCAACTTCTTTTGCCGTATCAAGCACTTTACTTAGTATTTTCTTTTGCGCCTCTACCTGATAAGCATATATTTCGTTTCGCTTTGTATTTAATTCTTCTTTAATTTTTTCAACCATTTCTTCTATTTCTTTTTCTTCTTTTTTATCCTCTTTGGCTTTTTCAACTTCTTTTTGCTTTTCTTCAAATTCTTTTTGTAGGGCTTCGCCTTTTGTTTTCAGCTCTTCCTGGATCTTAATCGCGTCAGGATAATTAGCTACTATTTTATCCAGGTCCAGATAGGCAATTGTATCAGCAAAAAGACTGCCGGCTGACATAAACATAATAACCGCTAAAGCTATTAAAATTATGAAATGTTTTGTTGTTATGTGTTTTTTCATGTTCTCTCCTTAAATATTATTAATCCTGTTTTTTATAACCGAACGTTTTTTCTTGTTAAAAGGCGTGTCCCAGGTTGAAATGGATGCGGCCTGTACCTAGGTCATCTATCCCATAGTCCAGCCTAAGAGGCCCCAAGCCGGGAATATTGATCCTAACCCCAACTCCTTTACCTATCCTAAACTTTGAAGCGTCAAGTATTTTTCCGGAGGAAGCATATCCTGCATCTACAAATAAAACTGCCTGGAACATATCATTAAAAAGAAACCTGTATTCAATATTAGCCAGAATCTGTTTACTGCCATAAGCAAAAGGATACTGGTCATCGTATCCCCTTACTGTGGTACTGCCGCCCACATAATACCACTGTGACCTAAAAATATCCTGGTCATCTATTTCCGGGCTGGTAATATAGCCAAAATCCAGTCGCAATCCAATAGTCTGCTTTTGAAAAGTAGGGATAAATTTTCTTAAGCCTAGATCATATCTGGTCAAATCCAATGAATCATTGGTTAGTTTGAATCCTTTTTCTACAGAAAACGTATAAAAATCACCTTTTGATGGATTGAACCAGACATCTCTGCTGTCATATGAAATGCCAAAAGTGTAACTATGTACCTTATAGGCTTTATCAACATCCAGTAAAGTAACGGTCTCATAGCTTAGTTTATGCCTGGTGCGAAGTTCATAAGAGAATGGCCAGCCCAATGCTACATCAACACCTTTGCGTCTTTCATTTCTAAATAAGATATTACCTTGCTGCATAGGATTTACCGACCCTATCTCGCCGTCGGTTAACCAGGTTCTAAGTGTTAAGGATTTTCTTTCGTCCCACATCCATGGATTATGATATTTGACCTGGTAAGTAGTTGCCCGGCCGAACTGGCCTTTTAACATAATCATCTGACCTGAACCAAAAAGATTGTCCCAATACAAATCAGAAAATAAGCTAGAGCCCATAGTTGGGGAATAACCGCCGCCAAAAGTAAATGCCGCATTGGTAGGCCGCTCCATAAGATTTATTCTCAATTTATAAGTGTTATTCTTTGTATCCGGCAAAAGTTCCGGTTGAATATTTTCAAAAAAATTAAGGTTAAATACTTTTCTTAAATCTTCTCTGATCTGCTCTTCATTCCAGATCATACCCGGCTTGGTTTCCATTTCTCTTAAGATAACATAGTCCTGGGTACGCCGGTTTCCTGTTATTGTTATTTCGGTGATAATGCCTTCTCCTATATGGAAAACCAAGGGATCGTTGTTTTTTTTGGGGACATCTGTCTTAAATACTTTTGCTTGAGTATATCCTTTGTCCATATATAACGCTCTGATCTTTTGAATGTCTTTCCTGAGCATTACTTTATTGAGGATTTTGCCTTTTCTAGCCCAGATAACTTCCAGCAATTCTTCGGAACCTATATTATTGGCATTCTTAAATATTATTTTTCCGATCACAGGATTTTCTTTTACTGTAAAAATCAGCTTTCTGCCATTGGAAACTTTTTCTACAGTAGAACTCACATCCGCAAATAAGCCGAGATCTTTTATATTTTTAACATTCCTGCGTACTTTAAAAGGGCTTAACTCATCTCCTACTTCTAGGGTAATTTCATTTAAGATCAAATCTTTATTAAATCGCTTGTTACCTTTAATAACAATTTCCTTTATGGTATTTGAGCCTTTTTTCCTTTTAATCTTTTTTTTCCGGGTTTTCTTTATAGGTTCTTTAATAGTATTCATAATGCTTCTTAAATTTAACTGGCCTATTTTTTTGGGGGATGACGAAGGGTCAAGTGCTGTACTAGTCTCACGCGCCAAAATATTTAATGGTATTAAAATTGTAATAACTAACAAAAATGGGAGTAAATATTTTTTTTTCATCTGGATTAAATTATTTTAACTTTAGAAAAACAATCCCATTAGAAAAGCTAAACTAAGAAAAAGGGCTGCTAGAAAGGTAGTGATTTTATTTAAACCTGCCTCCAGACCTTTTTGAGAACTGAACATCCGGGCATGCCCACCTATGCCGCCCAGGCCTTCCCCTTTAGCTGTGTGCAATAGTATTGAGATTATAAGAAGTACGGCAATAATAAATTCAACGGTTAATAAAAATATTTTCATTATTTGATCCTCTGTTTTTTTTGGGGACCTTCTTTTAGGTCGTGAATAATTGTATAGATATTTTGTGACTTTGTCACGGGGAGGGTATTTTTCAAAGGGGCAATCCGCCTTGGAATCCCATAAGTCTCAAAGATTGCTAACAGCGAAGCTAAATCCTTTTAAATGTGTCTGAATCGCAGATGCACGCAATTTTGCTTAACCTGGCGCTTATGGATTTCGGGGATGAGTTTTTAAATAGTAATTAAATCAATGAATTCTTGTTCATTGATTTTATCAATAGAATCATATTTTTGGGCTTTGATTAACTTTGAGCCCGGGTTCTCCCCAACTACCAGGTAGTTTAGTTTCTTGGAAACTGAGCTAATGACTTTGCCGCCTTTCTCTTTGACCATAGCTTCTGCTTCCGGTCTGGAGTAATTGGTAAGCGAACCAGTAAAAAGAAAACTTTTACCTGCTAGGAATTTTGATTTACTTTCAAGCATGTCACTCTGAGGATTGAGCCCCAATCCCCTCAACTTCTCAACAGTTGATACAAACGAAGGAGTTTTAAAGGTCTGACAAAGCGATGCTGCTATCTTTTCTCCTATCTCAGGGATAGCTATTAGCTCTTCCTCTGAAACATTCATTAAGGATTCCATGTTTTGATAGTTTTCTGCTAGGATTTCCGCCACATGTTTGCCCACAAAAAGTATTCCCAGCCCGAATAGGAGCTTGGCAAATGTCTTGGTTTTGCTTTCTTTTATGGCGGTGATAATGTTTTGAGCTGACTTTGCGCCCATTCTTTCTATGTTTTTCAAGGTTTCTGTGTCTAAACGGTAGATGTCTTCGATCGAGCTGACTATTTCTTTATCTACAAGCTGGTTAACAAGCACATCTCCCAATCCTGAGATGTCCATTGCTTCTCTTGACGCATAATGGATGATCCGGCCTTTGATCTGGGCAGGACAGTTTATGTTGCTGCATCTATAGGCAACTTCTGCGGACAGTTTTACTACATCAGAACTACATACAGGGCATTTGTCCGGCATTATGAAAGCCTTGCTTTCAGGAAAGGTTTTGGTAGATTCTACTACTTTTGGTATGACATCGCCTGCCCTTTGGAGCAGAACTTCATCTCCGATATGGATATTTTTTCTCTGGATGTCTTCCAGGTTATGCAAAGTAGCTCTTTTGACAATTACTCCGGAAGTTTTAACAGGTGCTAAGATTGCCACTGGAGTCAGCACACCGGTCCTGCCCACCTGGACCTGAATATCAAGCAGCTTGGTCTTTACTTCTTCGGGCTTGAATTTATAGGCTATTGCCCAGCGGGGGGCTTTGGTGGTTGAACCAAGGGATTTCCGATAGGCAAAACTATCTACTTTGATCACAGCCCCATCGATTTCCCAATCATAATTGAATCTATTTTTATCTATTTCTCGGATAATCTGTAAAATTTCACTCTGGTCCTTAGCTAATTTAATACCCGGGACAATTGGAAAACCAAGTTTTTTCAGAAATGCCATCATCTCAAAATGGGTTTCTATATCTTGATAGAATCCTTGATAAATAAAAATGCTTAAATTCCGTTGCGCTGTAATACTGGGATCCAGCTGCCTTAAAGATCCCGCTGCTGCATTTCTGGGATTGGCAAATTCATCTTTTATGTCCTCAAAGGAACTCTTTTTTATAAAAACTTCTCCTCTTACCTCCAGATCGATTTTTTTACTTAAGCTCTGTGGCAAGGATTTAATTGTTTTAACATTTTCAGTTATTATTTCACCTGTACTTCCGTCTCCCCTGGTGGCGCCCATGGATAATTGGCCGTTTTTATAGTGAATAGCTACGGCAAGGCCGTCAATTTTTGGTTCCACCGTGCATTTTATATTTTTGGATTGGGAAGCTGCGCCTGGAAATAATGGCAAACTATCGTCAATTATCTCTTCTTTATGAAGAATAGGGGAAAGACCTACCCTCATCTTTTCCTCAGGCAGATTTTTGACAAGTCTTTGGTAGAACAGCGCCAGCTCATCCTCATTAAAAACGTTTCCTAAAGAGGCCAGAGGGATTTCATGAGTAAAATGTTTAAATTTTGGTAAAGGCTTATTCCCTACTCCTTGAACCGGAGAATCCGGATCGATCAGAAGAGGATTATTTTTTTCAAAAGCCGCCAGTTTATTATAAAGTTTGTCATATTCATGATCTGTAATTTTGGAAGCATCAAGCGAATAGTACTGATAGGCAAAATAATTTAGTTTTTTAACAAGTTCTTTATACTCGTCGTAATTTAACATGGTATTTCACAGCACAAATTTGCTGATTAGTTTTGTGGCATACATTATATAAGTGGCACAGGGCTTGAAAATTATCTGCGCAATAATCAGCGTTCCCAATAAACGACCTGTTAGCAAGAAAAAAACTACAGATCGGACATCATTTTTAGGCCGGGCATCATGAACAGCCTGGTCTGTGATCCGCGCTCCTGCGGGGTCTACAAAAACCGTAAGCATAATGGTGGCGATACCGTTTACAATGCCTGAAAGCTGGATAGCAGTAGACCTTAAAGCAGGTAAATAAGCTCCGGCTAAAAGAGAACACAGCACACCGATTGTATAAATTGAAGTAACAAATATATTTAAGATAAGAAATGTTTTTGGTATTCCTTTTATGGTTATTGTTTTTAACATAGTTAAATTAGGAAGGCGGAAACAAGATATAATGCTTACTATATTTGTAGGTTTAAAACTGGCTAAGGCAATCCTAGGTAAGGACCCATGCCCTAAAAACCGCTTAATTGCTTGCTGAAACAGTTTTATCACAGTCGGTGTTAATAAAGCGCCAAATAAAGTACCCAGAAAACCGGCAAAAATAACAAACCGGAAGTCCATCTCCAATTGGGCTAAGGCTTTTGCGGATTGGTTCATAATCGAAACATCCACCCTAACGCCTAAAAGAGGGGCCTGGAACATATTCGAAAGCCTGGAAATTAATAAGGTCGTGGTCACAAAAGACATTGAAATAGCAATCTGTTTGGTCCTCAATCCAGCTAAACGCATGCAATAGGCCAAAGATTCGGTTATATGGATGATAAAAGTAAAAATACAGATTATTAAAAGTGATGTTGTCATTTGCGTAATTATTGCTTGACCATTATGGTATTTATGATCTTGTTAAACTCATTAATAAAACTATTCATTGTTTTTACGGCCAAATCTTTAGGCTGGACTTTCAATTGGGTAAGGCCGATTTTTATTTTACTATAAATTTCCGGTTCCAAAGGGATTCGATAATGGATGGCGCTGGCTTTTTCAGAATAAATATTTTCAATAAGAGCTATTGTTTGTTTTTTATAGCGGATCTTGTCTTTGTTTTTAGAAAAACCAGATCCCAGATTAGCAATTAAGATATTGGAAAACAAATTCTGGATAAAAGCTAATTCAATGATGGAGATATATTGAAAAGAAATAATAAAGTGCAGCCTGTTCTTAGTCAGCACTTTTTTTTCGTCCATATCTAACATTTCAGGGCCTATAAAGGCTACGACATGATCTGTGGTAAATCCGAATTTTTCTTTAGCCCATAAGGGTCTAAAACGTTTCTTGGAGAATTCCAGCTGCTTGTCTACGAAATAGCTTTTGATTAAGATTTCCTGGCTCATTTGCATATAATAGCATATTAGCGGGGGTTCGATTAATAAAGGATTTGTACGATAAAAATAATTTAAACGTTCTAAGTTAGAAGTGTTTCTTTTAGAGACGTAAACTGGCTATCTAATCCCTCTTTTAGCATTTCCTGAAGGTTAACACAGACATGTGGATTTAGAATGGCGCTTTTATCGAATTCTGGATTTCCCTTGTTTTTCTCGTGCACTTCCTTAAAAGAATTTATAAGCTTTTCTTTTTCCTTTGGATCATCATATAGCCAGTAAATGCGGTGATATTTGTGCTTATCCAAATATTTTGCAATGTTTTCATGGTACTGCGTTGGTTTCTTTTTTTGAACAGCTACTTCAAAAGCGACGTTGTATTTACCTAAATAGGTAAATTCGCTGTCTGGCGCTTTTTCTTGTTGCTTACTAGATTCCTTATCCTGAAAAATATATTTGTCTGGAACATAGTTTTTAATGTCATTCGTTTGGCTGTATTTTTTATTTAAAAAGATCTCTAGGTTGGTTTTGGCTACGTTCTTTTTGATATCTTCATCTTTTAGCTTTTTAGGATTAAAAGAATACTTGAATCCTTTTCTTTTGGTGGCCATGTATTTTTTGCCTAACGAGCTAAGATACCATAGTTTATACCTTGGATATTTAATAAATTCCAATAATCCTTTTTCACAAAGCTTTTTCATATAAGTGTATCTATTGGGTTTGTATTTAAATATTAAAGGAAGAGCATAACTTGTAAGATAATGATAATGATCTATCAATTTTAATATATAATTTTCTTTTTTACTTACGGAATGCAGAAATATGGTCATAGATATTTTTCTGCTTCTAAGGCAGCCATGCAACCTGACCCAGCGGCCACAACTGCCTGGCGGTAAATCTTATCCTGTACATCACCACAAGCAAAAACTCCTTTTTTACTGGTCTTGGCAGATCCTGGTTCAGTAATAATATACCCTTCATTATCTAATTGAAGTTGGTTATCTAAAAAACCAGTATTGGGTTTATGGCCAATGGCATAAAATAATCCTGAGGCTTCTATTATTGATTGCTGCTCTGTTTTTGAATTTTTGATTTTTACTTTCTGCAATAATTCTGCTCCCAAAACTTCAATAGCGTTCGAATTCCAAACGATTTGTATTTTCGGATTTGACATAACCTTTTCCTGCATGATTTTTGAGGCTCGCAAAACATCTCTGCGCACTAAAAGTGTTATCTGACTGCCAAACTTGGAAAGGTGGAGAGCTTCTTCTACTGCTGTGTCCCCGCCCCCCATGACTATTAAATGCTTATCACGAAAAAGCGGCAAACCGCCATCACAAACTGCACAAGCAGATATTCCTTTTTGCCAGTAAATATCTTCTCCGGGCAAATTAAGCCTTTTTGCTATTGATCCGGTGGCAATGATTAATGATTTGGCTTCTAAGCTTTCTGTCCCATAAAAGACTTTAAATGGATAAGTTTGCAGGTCTACTTTATCTATAGTTTTAGTAATAATTTTAGTGCCGTATTTTTCTGACTGGGCGCGTATCTTGAACATAAGTTCAAATCCGTTTATGCCGTCTGTAAATCCAGGAAAATTCTCTACCTCATTAGTGGTTGTCAGTTGTCCTCCGGCTGCTATTCCGCCAGCCATTTCACCTTCAAAAAGTACTGGTTGTAAATTTGCCCTGGAAGTATAGATCGCAGCCGTATGGCCTGCCGGGCCGGAACCAATGATAATTACATTTTCTGTGTTTGCCATTATTTATCTAAAAAAATCCAATACCGAATTATTGTCTTCTTTATTGCCTAGCTCTTTATGAAGGGTATCTTCTTCTTTAGGTGCAGATCCCTTCCAATACCTTTCAACCATAACATCTTCTTCAGGAGTAAAAGCATTTGCTAGTTTACCGGTGTTTTTATTTACCTTAACACCGACCAAGCCCTTAGGGTGAGGAAAATCCTGGGCCGGCAGATCCTCAAGAGCTTGTTTCATAAACTCTTTCCACATTAAAGCTGGAACCCAGCCGCCGGTAATCCTTCTCATTTCCGTATTGTCGTCATTACCCACCCAAACAGCAGTAACTAACTGAGGCACAAAGCCAATGAACCAAGCATCTCTATAGTCTGATGTTGTCCCGGTCTTGCCAGCTATCGGCCTTGGTAAATTTGCGTTCCTTCCGGTACCATATTTCACAACACCTTTCATCATATCTACCAGTGTATAGACAAGGTTAGCATCAAAGACTTTCTTCTCTTGTATTCTGTGTTCATGCAGAATTACTCCATCTCTATCTTCAATCTTAAGGATGGCCACTGGCTCTACTCTACGCCCGCCATTAGCTAATACACCATATACAGATGCCAGCTCTAACATAGAAACCTCATTTGCTCCTAACGGCAAGGAAAGCACAGGCTTTAAAGGTGAAGTAACGCCCAGCTGCCGGGCAACCCGGACAACATTTTTAGGCCCTACAAGATGGTTAAGTTTAATAGCAATAACATTAACAGATTTTTCAAGGGCTTTTCTGACAGGCAGAAGCCCTAAAAATTCTTTAGTGTAATTCTGCGGGGAGTACGGGCCTTCGGATGTATTATACGTAACCGGGCTGTCTTCTATGTAAGTACCAGGGGAAAAGCCTTTTTCCAGAGCAGTCAGATAAACAAACGGTTTAAAGGCTGAGCCAGGCTGTCTTTTAGCTTGCGTTGTCCTGTTAAACTCATTGGCCTTAAAATCTGCCCCGCCCTGCATAGTTTTTATATATCCGGTTACGGGCTCTATTGCTAATAACGCTCCCTGATTGAAATTCAAGCTTGGCACTTTACCTTCATCGCGAAACCAAACCGGTTTTTTAGCAAACTCAATATATTTCTCAACTATCTTTTCTGCTTTCTGCTGCAGTTCATAATCCAAGGTGGTGTAGACTGTCATCCCAGAAGTATAAACAGCCTCCTCCCCATACATACTGATAAGCTGTTTCACTACATAAGAAGTAAAGAACGGCGCTTTATATTTAAATGTTTTTTGTTTCTTAAAGTTCAGCTTTTGTTTATAAGCGCCTTCTGCTGCTTTTTGGGAAATCAAATTGATTTTTGCCATCCGATCCAAAACAGTTTTTTGCCGTCTCTTTGAATATAGATAATTTCTGAACGGGCTGTAGAGTTCCGGACCTTTCAACATTCCAACCAGCAAGGCAGATTCAGGCAGGTTCAGATCTTTTGCTTTTTTACCGAAATAATAATTAGATGCAGACTGAATACCATAAGTATTGTGGCCCCAGTAAACCTGGTTTAAATACATTTTCAATATTTCACTTTTTGCGTAATGCCTTTCGATTTGAATGGCTAGGACCATTTCTGATATCTTCCGCATTATTTTTCTTTTTCTGTGAAGAAAGAGGTTTCTGGCAAGCTGCTGGGTTAAAGTGCTTCCGCCCTCCACAAAACCACCAGCTAGGATATTTCTGTAAAAAGCCCTTAAAATTCCCCGGATATTAATGCCATGATGTTTATAAAAGTCTGTATCTTCAGTAGCAATAACTGTTTTCATTAAAATTGGAGCGATATCCTCCAGTTTCTCTACTGCGATGCGGTTTTCTTCACGGTGCAGCTCAGCTAATATCTGTCCGTCATAGGAAATTATTTTTGTGGTCTCTGCCGGGATCATAACACTGATAGCATTTACGTCCGGCAGGTTCCTAGAGGCATAAAAAACAAGCCCTCCGGCAAATACAGTCCCGATCAAAAACATGACCAGGAAAAAACTAAAAGCTTTTTTCAATAAATTGATCAATCTTTGCCGGCTATTTTTCTTGGCCTGGTATGAAGCTCCCATGGACCTGTAAGAAGACCTTGAAACTTTGGCTATATGTTGTCTTGAACGAAAAATCAGGAGAATCAACCTCCGTTCTATGATGTATTTTATGTTTATTCAAATAAATCTTATCATAGCTAGCTAGAATGTTGTAGATAGTAATCCTTCAGTCTTTTGAAGCGCTGCGCGCTTCAACGCCTGAGGATAAGGTTTATTTAAAGGCTTTGCCCTTAAAAATCCCAATGATAATAATAATATATATAGTAATCATTGAGGTTAATGTGGGATCATAAGGGCGGCAGCCCTTATAAAAAAACTTACTCCACAGGCTGTGAAGCGCGCAGCACTTCAAAAGACTAAAGAGTTACTATATATACGCTTGCGTCTCTTAGACGCTAAAGGTAGAATTTGGGTTATGGATAAAGGGGAATATTTTTTACGTGGTATTGAGGAGATAATCCCGGAAACCGAAATAAAGAAGATTATTAATCCTTCAAAGCCATTGAAAATAAAGTTCGGAGCTGATCCTTCTGCTCCTGACCTGCATTTAGGCCATATGGTGATCCTTAAAAAACTGAGGCTGCTTCAAGACTTGGGCCATATTGTTTATTTTTTAATCGGTGATTTTACAGCTTTGATTGGGGACCCAACAGGCAAATCTGAAACACGTAAACCTTTGAGTGTTGAACAGATAAAGAAGAACTCTCTGACATATCAAGCCCAGGTTTTTAAGATTTTAGATAAAAGCAAAACCAAGGTTGTTTATAACTCAAAATGGCTGAATGAACTTGGGGCTCAAGGGCTAATAGAATTATCTGCCAAATATACCTTGGCACGAATGCTGGAAAGGGATGATTTTAACAAACGTTATAAACAGAATATATCTATTAGTATTCATGAATTAATCTATCCTTTACTCCAAGGCTATGACTCTGTAATCTTGGAAAACGAGGTAGAGATCGGTGGCACTGATCAAAAGTTCAATTTATTGATTGCCCGCTATTTACAAGAGTCATATGGTGAGGCTCCGCAAACAATTATTACTTGTCCCATCCTGGAAGGATTGGACGGCGTGCAGAAAATGAGCAAGTCCTTAAATAACCATATAGGGATTACTGAACCACCAAAAGAAATCTTTGGCAAGCTTATGTCTATTCCTGATAATTTGATAATACGTTATTTCAATCTACTTTCTAACCTCAGCGAAAAAGAAATTAAAAATATTGAAGACCAAATGAAAGATGGAAGGCTTAATCCCAAGCTGGCAAAAGAAAAAATTGCGGTTGAACTAATCACTTTTTTATATTCCGTTCAAGACGCCCAGAATGCCAAAGAAGAATTTAACAGGGTGTTTTCCCAAAAAGAAACGCCCACCGATATGCCTGAAATAAATCTAAAAAAAGGAAGCCCGGTCAAATTGCAGGACCTAATCGCAGAAAATACGGAACTCACTTCTAAAAAAGAGATTAGCCGTTTAATAAAACAAGGCGCGGTTACCATTGACGGAGAGCGTATAAATGATATTTTTCATAATTTTAGCCCAACCGGTGAGCAGGTTTTAAAGATCGGCAAAAGAAAATTCTATAAAATTAAAGCCATAAATTAATATGGAAAAGAAAAGAAATATATTAATAACCAGTGCTTTACCTTATGCAAACGGCCCGATCCATTTGGGACATCTAGTAGAGTATATTCAAACTGATATCTGGGTAAGATTTCAAAAATTATGCGGCAACAACTGTTATTATATGTGTGCTGACGATGCTCATGGCACCCCTATCATGCTAAGCGCCAAAAAACAAAATATCACACCTGAAGAACTAATTGATAAAACACACAAAGAACACCTGGATGATTTCTCTGCTTTTCTTATAGATTATGATAATTATTATTCCACTAATTCTCCGGAAAATAAGGAACTGGCAGAATTCATTTTTTCCGAAGCCAAAAAACAAGGGGCCATCTATGAAAAAGAAATAGAACAAATGTATTGCCCTAATTGCACCATTTTCCTTCCTGATAGGTTTATCAGAGGCACTTGTCCAAAATGTAACGCCGAAGATCAATACGGAGATTCCTGCGAAGAATGTTCTGCCGCCTACTCTCCAAAAGACCTAGGCAATCCTAAATGCGCTGAATGCGGATCGATTCCTGTCTTAAAAAAAACAAGCCATTTCTTTTTTAAATTATCTACCATGCAAAAAAAATTAGAAGATTGGGTCTCTTCAGGACATGTTAAAGACGAAATAAAAAACAAATTAAAAGAATGGTTTAGCGAAGGTTTAAGGGACTGGGATATTACCAGGGACGCTCCTTATTTCGGCTTTAAAATCCCGGGCACTGAAGATAAATATTTTTACGTTTGGCTGGATGCGCCTATCGGTTATATTGCGACTACTAAAAACTGGTGTAAAAAAAACAATATGGATTTTGATGCTATCTGGCGTAAAGGAGATTATGAAATCCATCATGTAATCGGAAAAGATATTATATATTTTCACACTCTTTTTTGGCCGGCCATGTTAATGGTATCAGGATTTTCCCTGCCGAATAAAGTTCATATTCATGGTTTCTTAAAGATTAACGGGCAAAAAATGTCTAAAAGCAGGGGCACTTTCATTACGGCACAAGATTATATCAAGCATGTTGATCCTGAACTGCTGCGTTACTATTACGCGGCCAAGCTTTCTTCTTCTATAGAAGATATTGACCTGAACTTTGAAGATTTTGTTAATACCGTGAACTCTAATGTTATTAATAAAGTAGTTAATATTGCCAGCCGCACAGGTTCAATCATGTTTAAAAAACTGGATGCTAAATTAACTTCTTTTGATGAAGAGGGAAAAAAATTAATCAAATCTATTCAAGATGCAGAATCAGTTATTAAAGATTGCTATGAAAATTTTGAATATAGTAAAGCTACCAGAGAAATAATGGCCTTAGCAGATAAAGCTAACAAATATATTGATACAAAAACACCCTGGGCAGTAGTTAATGATAATCCTGAATTAGCCGGCCAAATTTGTACTACTGGTTTAAATGCTTTCCGGCTGCTTATTTGTTATCTTAAACCCATCATTCCTATGATTGCACAAAAAGCAGAAGAGTTTTTAAATATTTCACCCTTAGTTTGGGAGGATTTAAAAACTGCTTTGCTAGATCATACGATTAATAAATATCAGCACTTGGTGCAAAGGATAGATTTAAGCCAGGTCGAAAAAATCGGTAAAACAAACTAATAAGTGTTAAAGCTCTACTAGTTATCGAAAAAAAAGCATAATAATTTATTGAGAGTCTCTAACTAGAAGCCCTAAAATCAGCCTAGGTTTCCAATTAGCCAGCTTCTTGCATTTAGAAAGGACACTTCTTGGTTTTTTTTAATTAATTCAATTTCCTCTGGGAAGTTTCTCTTAAATTCTATTACATAATTTCCCTCTAGAATATCGTCTTCAATCGTCTTTCTTTCATTGAATATTTCTTCAACTAAATTATGCTCCTTGATCTTTTCCGGAAAGGATTTCATTAATTCTATTAACAAAATCACCTTCAGACTATCGTCTTTAATCGCTTTTATTTCATTGAATATTTTCTTAACTAAATTATGCTCCTTAATTTGCCCTGGAAAGATTTCCATGAATTTCTTCAACCAGCCATATTCCCTCAACTCCTGCTCCGCACCCGATATTAATTCATCAAGGATTTTTCCAGCCAGTTTCTTAATGTTATTATCATGTTGGAATACGATCATCATATAATTCACCACTTCTTTCTTATCTTGATCCGAATCAAATTTCGATGTTATATCATAAAGTAATTTTTTGGGATCATTATAGGATTTAAAAACTGCTTTGCTAGATCATACGATTAATAAATATCAACACTTGGTCCAGAGGATTGATTTAGGTCAGGTTGAAATTATTAACAAATAAAGCTAGTTATATTCTTAATGAGAGTGTTGCGCCCTAAATATCCCGGTTCTCTTAAGAAACCATCTTAAAAATAAGTTTCTTTATGGAGCCTGTCACAAAATAGCGTTTTCAAGATTTTCTTCCTAATAATTGAATTCTTCATCGCTCGAATCGAAGAAGTCGTCGAAATCGTAATCTTCTTTATTAGAAATCTTATAAACGCTATCCTCTCTCCTAAGTACTTTCTTAACTTTCGTCGCAATTTTTCTTAATACCTTTTTAATTCTGCCTGATCTAGATCCACTTGCTGGAGGTTGTTCTTCCGGCTCCAGAATTTCAGAAAAATCATCCGGATCACTTTCCGATACAAAGGAGAGGCTTTTCTTAGGATTTGATCCAGGTTCACTTTCTTGGAATAGTTCTATATCCTTCAGAATTTCAGAAAAATCATCCGGATCACTTTCCGATACAAAGGAGAGGCTTTTCTTAGGATTTGATCCAGGTTCACTTTCTTGGAATAGTTCTATATCCTTCAGAATTTCAGAAAAATCATCCGGATCACTTTCCGATTCAGAGCAGTAGCCTTTATTAGTATCAGGATCGGTATTGTCATACAAATCTCCCCTTATTCTCTCTCTGTAATTTTTTTTCTCATAATCTGTGTTAATATAAATTAATTTGTGCTGACCTTGTTTATTATTGGCGCTGACAATAAATGTATTCTTTCTTACGCGTTCCAAGGAACTATTTTCATCTACTACGCAATTTATTAAAACCTGTTGCTCAATTTCTCCTTCCGGCAAAGAATAAATGGAAACAGAAGAATTGAGATTTAAAAAATACATTTTTTGGTTCTCAAAACTTACAATCAATCTTTTTTTGAGGCTAGCCTCAGTATTAAATTGGTCTTTATTGATTTTTATCTTAAATGATTTCTCTATTCTAGGATCAATAATGTTCACTAATAGACTTTTATCATCTTTTTTAAACACACCAATAAAAAGCTCCTTATTAATCAAACCAGTAGCATTATTACTATTAAACAGCTCGTTATTTGGTATGCAAAACATAAATTTGAGCTTATTATCAGGAGTTAAGAAACTTGGTACTTTCTTGAGGTTCTCATTATAAAAATGGATGTTACTGTCTATAACTTCGCACAAAAAATCTCCTACTAGGAAATACTTTGAATTTTTACGTTTTTCAATCCGATATGCTGTAATATTATTTCTCTGATCAACCTTTCCCTGCTTAAACTTTCCCATCACAATTTTCTGAGCATCTTTGTTGTTTTCAACAATAACAAGCATATCGTTCTTATTCACAAAGATAAGCGAGTCTGTGTCAATAATTTTATATGTCACTCCAGTCGTTTTTTTTGATATGAGCTTACCAAGTTTTAAAAATCCATTAATACTCTCAAGCTTAGGTTTGAGATACGTCTGATTTTTCAAGTTTATACACCATATTTGTTTTCTTTCTTTTAGATTGTATTTAATTAGTTGTGATTTTTTTTCACTATTAAAAAGATAACCATAAAGTATATCTCCTTCTATTATAGATTTTTTTAGATTATTAAGTTTCGGATATGTTGTTGTTGTTTTCATATTTTCGAGATTTACTTGATAAATTGAGGATCCTTTCATAGCCCTTAACAATAAGTTTCCCATGTACGGTTTAGCATAATAAAAAATACCTTCTTTCTTTAAAAGCACCTTTGCTTTTCCCTTTATTAAATCAACAATAATTATATTCTCTATAGAATTCTCCCTTTCTTTAGTTCGAATTTTAACAATAAGCTTTTTAGAATATTCCAAAAAGTAATAATCTACCTTTTCAGAAAAAACAAACTGCACTTCAAAGAAATTATTATTATGTACTCCAAGAAAAATAGCTTTTCTTCCTTCTTTATCCTTTCTCGAGAAATAAACTACCCCATGTTTTATCTGATGTTTATCTGGTTTATAAGTTTCAAATTTATTTTTGAGATCATCATAGGAGAGTTTTCGGCTAATTTTGATTTTTCGCTCAATCTGATTCGAATGATTATAGACTTCTTTAAATTTCGCTATTTTAAGAATAATCGGCTTAACAGAAGTAATTTTCTTTCTCGTAAACATTTTGCATTTCTCCTTTAATTATTAAATAGCTGTCTCAGAATATTATCGTAAACTTTCTCTAAATAATACATTTATTTTTTATGTTAGTTTTTTCCATTGGTTTGTCAAGAACGAGGGCATGGTGATAGCCTAGCTGTTATTCCTACCATAGCTTCTAAAGCAGAAGATTTTTTAGGCATTGAATCTTTAAGTTGGGATGATTTACACACAGTTTTGGTTGATCCTACTATTAATAAATATCAGCACTTGGTCCAGAGGATAGATTTAGACTTGGTCAATAAAATCAGTAAAACAAACTAGTTTTTCTCAGCCATGATAGATTCACTGATTTTTTTATGGCGTATACGATTTCTTATATGTTCATCCACTGATATTTTTATCAATGCTTGACGAGAAATGCCAAGATGATGCGCTTCTCTATCCAGAGATTGGATCATCCACCGTGGTATGTCCAGGGAAATTCTGACTTGAGTTTCGTTGATTCTTTTTCCCTTTGACCAATCCAGATAGTCATCTACATTCTCATTATTATCAATTTTTTCCGATAAGATGATAAAAGCAAGTGTTATAGTATGGGAGGGAGATAAAAAGATGAGACCTGGTAAAAATAAAAAAGGATCCCCAAAGAAAAAATTCACAGGTCTTAATAAAGATCAAAAGAAAAAAATACAAGATAATGAAAAATTGCGTCAAGAACTATTGAAAAACAAGAAAAATTATTTATTAGCGCAAAAAAAGAAGAAACAAGGCGCTAAGTAATTTTGCTATGAAGTTTTATGCAGAAACAATGGACTACAAACATAAAAATAAGCAATCAGCAATAATCCCTCCAGCACAAAAAACCGGTTTAAAAACCCCATAAACAATAAATTCATAATAGTTAAAACAAAGAATATAAAAGCAGGGTAACGCAAATAGCGGAAAAACACATTTCTAACAGCAGTCTCCATATGAGGATATGGTATCTTAGAGACCATTAATAAAATGGCTAAAAGAATAGTAAAAATAAAAAACTTAAAATAAGACAAATGCAGAGAAACCGCCGTAAGACTTACTAGAGCAGCCCCAATCGGAGAAGGCACGCCCTCGAAATATTCTGCGTGCCCTTTCTGGTCGAACCTTTTCAGCCGGTAATATACAGAGCCACAATAAATAACCGCTAATAAAATGCTGATAACCAGAAAAAAAGTAGTCTGCTTTATATAAAAAACCCTGAAAATAATAACCGCCGGCGCAATGCCAAAATTAATAAAATCCGCCCAGGAATCCATTTTAGCGCCAAAGATAGTTTCCGTGGAAAACTTGCGGGCTAATTTGCCGTCTAAAGCGTCCAGGAGAGTTCCCATTAAAATCAGAACAACTGTGATCTGAAACTTATCCAAAAGAGCAAAAATAATGCCAAATATTCCGAACATTAAATTGCTTAATGTAATAGTGTTGGGTATTAACCAATAAAGTATTGCCTTTTTCTTTTTGCTCTTTTTGGTTTTTTTAACATATTGCTGCCAGGTAATAAAATTGCTCAGATAATCCAAAAAGGACCAGATAGTGATGACTACCGTAGCCCAGATAAGGATACTAAAAACCCAGCCGGGCCAGGCAAAAATCCATTTTCTGAGAAATTCCAAAGGCCAAAAATATTGCGGTAAACCCGCTATTTCAGTCACCTGCACCCTGGCAAAAAGAATACCGCAAACAGGCAAAGTAATAGCTGTTTTTATTTTTCCCGGGAACTTGGCAGGGATAATATTGCCCTTTTTGGCAGAAACAATTCTGATCGCCATAATGGCAAATTCCCGTGCCAAAATAATAAAGACCGGAAAAGAAGAAATGGCCTGCATTTCAAGTAATGGTAAAAATACCAAAACCAGTATTTTGTCTGCCAAAGGATCGAGTATGCGCCCCATATCGGATTCAATGTTTAACTTTCGAGCTACCCAGCCGTCTATATAGTCTGTGAGGCAAACAACAGTATAAATAATAACCGTCCAAAATAGCCAATAATTAGATTTATATGGTGTTAACCAGAAGATCAGACCAACGCCAAAAATCCTCGTCATTGTGATTAAATTAGCTAGGTGGCGAGTTTTGGGTTTCATACTACGCAGTATAGCATTAAAAATAATAGCAGTCAGACACTTTGTGTCTGACTGTTGTATAAGGCAACTAAGTTTTAGTTTTTTATTTTTTCTATTTGATCCAGGAGTAGATTAATTCTTTTTTCTTGATCTTCAATTATACTTTTTAGATCATTGATTTGCTTGTCTTTTTCTGTTTTCAATTCTTTTATTGCTTGAATAACATAAGCGTTAAATTCACTTGGGAAAAACAATGTTTTTGCTTTTGTATTATTAGGGATTAATGCTGCATCTTTATTCTTAATCTCCATATCAGTTACCCAATCTGGAAATAGCTTTTCTAATTCTTGGGCTATTATTCCAACCTGAGGCCTTTTTTGGTTGTTATGTTCTTCTGGATTAATCCATTCAAACTCAACAACATTTATTTGCGAGAGTAAATCTACCGCACTTCTTGTATACTTTCTGATATTTTTTTTCAATCTAATATCAGAAAGCACAGACCAACTACCTCCACCAGGTTTATACGCAACCCCTGTATTCGTGCTAAAACTAAATTTAAGATCAAGCGCATCACTTTCAACAAAATAAATATAGTCATCTGACTGCAATTCAAGGTTGTTAGTACCGCCAGGCATTTTAATCCCTACCACATAACCTGAGTTATCTTCAAAATACAACATTCCTCCCAAATGCATATTTGATACTACATGTAATTGTTGGTCAGGGGCACTTGTTCCAATTCCAACTTTACCATCTGATTTAATGCGCATTCGTTCAGCTAAACCTGAACCTTGCCCAGTAGCTGTTCCAAAAATTAAATCAGTTGGCCAACCGCTGTTCAGGTTAGTTTCAATATAAGCTTGTTCGTTACCATCATGTAAAAATGATATCCTATCATTATCATTTATGCTTCCAGCCTGATTATCAATTGTAAACTGGACAGTTCCTCCGGAAGCTGGATTGCCCCTTATATGCAATATACTAGCTGGAGCCGTTGTGCCAATACCTACAGCCCCTTCCACAATCAGGCCATTGCTAGAGGCAGTATTTGTACCTGAATAACTTGTACCTATAACAGCAGCGCCTTCCACATCTAATTTATTTACAGGAGTGGTTGTTCCAATTCCAACTTTTCCATCAGGCAAAAAATACATTGTATGAGTAGTTGTATCTTCATTATAGAATTGCAAGCCACCATTATCTATTTTTGAGCTTATCAGCCATTTTGCAGAAGCATGGCTAGATTCATAAAATACTCCAGCATTGCTATTAGTTGATTCAACAATTATGTATAATTGCCCAGGGCCATAGACGTGTAGTTTTCCGCTAGGATTGGTTGTTCCAATACCCACTGTACCATTTTGAATTGTCATATTATGTAATGTACCGACATCAGTATCTCCATCCACTCCATGATCCCAAGTAAAAAAGTCTATAGCATTATTTGAATCTCCACTGGAATTGTGTCTTGTTTTTATAGAATGTGTATAATCTAAACTATTATTATAGGACAATAATATCTGACTAGCATTAAATTGCGTGCTTGAATCACCAGACCTCAGCCTAAGTGATTGAGTGCTTGAGCTTCCTTTTACATCCAAAATACAGCTGGGATCATCTATTCCAACACCAACATTCCCACCACCATTAGCAAGTATTACATCTGCGGTGTGATAGAAATTTAATGCTACATCACCAGAATCAATAGAATCTAAAATCAAAAATCCACCACTTGCATCTGATCGAGCAACAACACTTGCAACACTTATTTTTCTACCCACAGACATAGCCGGCCCTGAACTAGGATTTGCTATATCCAGTTTTGACTCGGGGGAAGAAGTCCCAATCCCTACATTACCGGTTGAATCAACTATCAAGGATGACCGAAGAAAGGCTTTGCCAGAACCATTGGCATTCAAATTTAAATCTCCGTCAGTTTGGGTAATAGATACAGTATTCCCATCAATCCGGATATTATCCAGATTAAATTGTGACTCTTTTAAAAGGATGGTGTTGTTGATGCTGAAATGGTCGCCGGATTTTAGATCTACGCTGGCATGTAGTAATACCGGGATGATAAAAATAATTACAAATAATAGCGTTGACTTGCTTCTAAGC
>JBHPDY010000019.1:0-20319 GCA_042577605.1 Candidatus Margulisiibacteriota bacterium | reverse complement strand
ATAATAACCTCCCTGACTAGTCAGGTTTTAGCCCCTAAAATCTTTGCCCAAAAAAGCACTCCCATTCACAGGGGCCCAACCCAAAACCAAGCCTTAAATGATTTTTGCGCAAACAAGAACAACCTCTACTTACAAAAAGGCACTGAAAAACTGGTCTTAACCAGCAAAAAAGATTATTTCAAAAAAGAAGTAGCTACCTTTGACAAATTTAAATCAGACTATTATTTATTCTGGACTGTACTAGTTTCGTTTATTTCAGTTACGATTTATCATAAAAACAGAAGGCGGTAATCAATGTTAATAATAAAAAGATGTTTATGCAAAACAATTATCATAATTCTTTGCCTTGCATTTCTCCTGCCGTCAGGCCCCAAACCAATCCTGGCAAAAACCGTTAAACATGGGATTCTAAAAGAGAATGAAACCTGGGACGGAGAAATCCGGCTAATCGGCGATGTCGTTATCCCTAAAGACAAATCCTTAAAGATTAAAGCTAACACTATTCTCTTATATGAACAATCTGACATAAAAAACTATGGTAAAGATAATAAACTGCCAGAACTAGTTGTCTATGGCAACTTAGAGCTGGAAGAACCAAAAGATAGTATCCGCAGTTTTGACCTGATGAAGATCGATAATAAAACCAAGATCATCCAGGTCACACCTTATCAAGTTGATACTAAAAGTTTGCGTGACGAATTCCGTTCTTTTCGGGAACAGTATGTAATTCTCTGGTCAATAATGACGATTGGGCTCATCTATGCGGTCACAACCATAAATAATATTTAAGCTAATGACATACAAAAAAGCTTTTAAAAAATTTATCGCTCTCAGCTTAGTAATTGTCTTTTTTTCTTCCCCTTGTTATGGAATTAACCTATCCCCTGACAAAAACAGTCCGGCACCTTATATATTCTCTCTAAAAAATATTCAATCTGAGGAAGTTATTACTGAGAAAATAACAACTGAATCTATTATCCATCTGCCACCTTCGGTTAAAGAGGTCTGGATAGAAAGATATGAACCAGACCCAAAATTCATTGAAGACGCCATAAATGATTATAAAATAAAACAATTGATTTACTGGCCTATTGCTGCTTTGATAATTGCTTGGTGCGCTACTCATTAAAATCAATACAATTATGAAATATCTTTTTATTACAGTATTCTTAATAATCATTTTATCAGGGATCAGTAATATTATTTCTACTGAAACTCAAAGTAAAATCAAAGCTGATATTGTCTCTATCACCTCACTTAATGCAACCACCATCGAAACTATCACAGTGAAACCCTATCAAGCACCAGAGCTAACCGGCATTAATACAGAAATAGATAATTATAAAAACACTTATGTAATGATTTTTGTTGGAATTATAGCCTTTTTTATGGGAGTTATTCTATTATAAACAAATGAACTATAAATTTAAGCATTTAATTTTATCCCTACTTATTGTGACCATAAGTATTTTTTTACTTAACAACTGTGCTGCTAAAAAAAGCCTGGAAGATGATACTGCTATGGAAACCGGGTCCCCTACTGAAAATTCACAGACTCCAACTGATGATCCCCCAAATGTAAAAACAATAAATTGGGAAAGCTCCCCTACTTCTTCTCTGGTGGTTATGAACATTGACGGAAATACTGACGGCAATGAAAGGTCTGTAGGAAGTTTACCTAGCAACAAAATAATTAGATACCGCACAACCTCTTATTTTAATAAGTCCGTAAAATTCCCTAAAAGAGACTTACCAATAGCTTTCTTAAAAAACGCCGTCTATAATCCCATTGAAAAAAAATCCATGAAACTTATGAGCATTATACCTAGTTCCATATCCCACAATGACACCAGCTACACTTTTAAAGTCTATAATACAAACGGAAGCTTCCCCACTATAACTGCTCAAAAAAAATACGGGGATTCCAATACCAAATGCCTTGTTTATCTTGAAGAACCCACAACAGGAAGTTACGGCAGTGTCGACTGGAACAGTCTAGGACAGACAATTGACAATTCGATTATAACTAGTGTTATCAATACCTTTGGCCAACCAACTGATATAGATAATAACAGCCAAATAGTCATAGTATTTTACGAGCTTTCAGATCCTAGTATCTGCGGATATTTTTACAGCGGGGATTTATACAGTACGACCTCTATTCCCGAAAGCAATGAAATGGAGGTTATCTATATAAACCTGCTCTGCGATGATGACGGGCCAAGCGGCCAGCTTAGCAGGCAAACAATAGCTCATGAACTGCAACATTGTATTAACTATAGCTCAAGAGTAATAACAAACAGTTTGCCGGAAATGGATATCTGGCTGGATGAAGGCCTGGCAATGAGCGCTGAACATGTAATGCTCGGACAAGTTGTTGAAGAAGTCATAACTTATATGAAAATAGACCAAAATAATTTGATAAGAAATGGCTTCCCGCTTTGTGTGTGGACAGGGGACCTGGAAAACTATACTCTATCTTATCTTTTCATGTCCTACTGTAGAATTCAGGCAGACAATGGTTCGGGTGTATTTAAGGAAGTAATAGAGAATCAATACGGTGATTACAAAGGAATTGAATCCATAATGAATGCCAAAAACTCTGATTTCACTGATTTCAAGACCCTGCTGATGTCATTTTTTATTGCCAATTTATTAAAACAATCAACCGGAATTTATGGATACAAAACAGAAAACATTGACTATAATTTCCAAGTACACAGCCCTACCTCAACCTCTAATGTTAAGCTTAAACCTGGCGGATGCATATACATCAACAGTAACAACACCTCTTTGGATGCCTTTACTCCTGAAAGCGAAGATGAACAGGTTTTATATATAAAAGTAAAAGGAGAAAATAATTGAGGAAAAAGCTTCTTGTCTGCTTTTTTCTAGGTTTTTTAATTAATAGTGTCTGTTTTGGAATGGGGGAAAAGATTAGTTCCTCAGAAGAATCAGACTGGCAAAAGTCCCCAGAATTTAATATCCAAAAATCAGACCTTAAAAACGGTCAAATTCATACTATTATAGGCATACTAAGAATGGCAAAGCATATATCAGGAACAAAGCTCCTGCTAACACCCCTGAGCAACTTTGACATCCACCTGGACATCCCTACTTTTGAAAAAGCAAAATATGAACCTTATCAAGGTAAATTTGTGCGTGTCACAGGAAAGATACGCATTAAAAAAATGTATGCTCCCAATGGTAAGTTTCTACATAACAGATATATTTTAAAAGTAAAAAAATTTATAATCTTAAAAATCCCCACAGATAAATATTTGTAATATGAACCTAGGATCCTGCAACATTTGCCCCCATCAATGCGGTGTAAACCGTTTTAAAGGTCAAAAAGGTTTCTGTAAAGCTGGAGCAGATATCTTAGTCTCCCACATAGGGCTCCACTTTGGTGAAGAACCACCTATCTCCGGAACCAAAGGATCCGGCACTATTTTCTTTGGGCATTGTAATCTGCGCTGCGTATTCTGCCAGAACTATCAGATCAGCCAGCCGGCACATGATTTCCAGCTAGACCAAATAAAACCAGACCGGCTGGCAACTGAAATGCTAATCCTCAAACACCAAGGCGCCCATAACATTAATCTGGTATCACCTACTCATTTCCTCCCTCAAATTATTGAAAGCCTAAAAATAGCCAGGAACAATGGCTTAACAATCCCTATTGTCTACAACACAAATGCCTATGAAGAAACCGCCAGTTTAAAATACCTTAAAGGTTTAATAGATATCTATATGCCAGATATAAAATACAGCGATGACAAAAACGCCGAGAAATACTCAGGCATAAAAAACTATACAAAAAAAAGCCAGGCTGCCATATCTGAAATGTTCACACAGGTAGGAGACCTGACACCAGACCGGAACGGAGTTGCCCGGAAAGGCCTGCTGGTCAGGCATCTGGTCCTGCCCAATGACCTGGCAGGAAGTAAAAAATGCCTTCGTTTTTTAGCTGGTTTATCTAAAGACATGTATATAAGCATCATGTCCCAATATTCTCCTCAATTTAAAGCGTATAACTTTCCACAATTAAACAGAGAAATTACAAACAAAGAATATGAAACAGTTACAGATTATGCTCTAAAACTAGGTCTTGAAAACTGTTTCATCCAAGAGCCCTCTAGCAGCAATCAATATCTACCGGACTTTGAGAAAAAAAATCCATTTTAGTGAAATTTTATTAAAATTATGTTAAAATGCCATGTAAAATAAAAACAATTTATTCAAATTCACTCTTAAGAAGGAGAAGTATAATGCATAAAATAGTCAGCGCAAAAGACTTAGAAACAATATTACAAGAAAAAAAAGAAGAAATAGCAAAAAAAGCCGAAATGCTAAAATATGAAACTATTTTTTCCATGCTGCTTATACCAGATGAAATACTTCCCAATCTAAATAATTTAAGAGAAAACATATATGGAACAATGTTTAATCTAGAGATCTGGAACCCACAAAATATAAAGGCCCTGATCTCCTTGCTTAAAAACGAGTCCCCGGACATACGCTCTACTACCTCTGAAATCTTATCGATATTAGCAGGTAAAATAGCATGTCAACTCGGCACCCAAAAAAATATTGCTATTATAATGAACCGCATAGAAAAAGAATCGGATGACAAAACACTTGAGAACTACACAGACGTTATAATGAATTTAGTTGAATACAAAAATATCGCAAAAAATTTGTTTTCCAAAACCAACAACAATATCTTTATTAACCTTTTAAGCCATGAAAATGAACTCATTAGAGAAAACAGCGTCTATATATTAGCCACCTTAGCTATGCAAGGCACAATTATATTTGATGAAACTAATTTCCCGAAAATCGCTAATTTATTAAAAACCGAGCTGTTAAACGATGAAGTCAATATAGATATCATGCGCCCAGTCCTATTCATTCTAAATCAAGTGATTGACAATCAAAAGCTTATTGAAAATAAAGATTATTTACTCGATCTAATGGGATCCAAGAAAAGTTTAGAGTTCATATTCAACCATCTATCAAATCCCTCCCGCGGAACTGAAGACTTGAATATAAGCTTTTTTAATATCCTGGACAAATTAGCCTCTGAGTCTAAATATGCGGAACTAATCTTTACAGACGAAAACATCCCAATTCTTTTTCAAAAGCTTAACGATAAAAACCAAAAAATACGTGAAAATTGCTGTTCAATCTTGCTTGAATTCTCAACAAAAGCCCCAAAAAAATTGGGAACCACACAAAACATAGAACTTTTGGTAAAAAACATTAGCAATCCCAAAACAGCTACGCCACAATGCTATGATATCCTTTCTGAGTTAACTGAAGTGAAGGCTTTTCAAGCAGTCATTGAAAAAGATAGTAATCTACAATTTTTCTTCAATGGGCTAAGTCATGAAAATCCGGATGTAAGAACAAAATGTTCTTATATAATAGGGAACACAGATATACCGGAAGATTTATTAACTGCTGATAATATTGCGCTGCTTACTAATGGTTCTCAAGATTCTGATGAAACAGTACGGGAAAACTGTTCCAACAAACTAAACATACTAACCGAACAAGGAAAAATAGACGTCAACAAAACAATCGCTTTTACGGACTAATAATTAAAAAATTTAAGCAAGCATGGGTTCTTGGGCAACGCCCTTAAATAATCCTCATTCCCAGGCTGTGAAGTGCGCAGCACCCTCAAAACCAATTTGGGATCTTAAGGGCAAAGCCCTTAAAAAACCTCATTCCCAGGCCGTGAAGTGCGCAGCACCCTCAAAACCAATTTGGGATCTTAAGGGCAAAGCCCTTAAAAAACCTCATTCCCAGGCGGTGAAGTGCGCAGCACTTCAAAAGACTAAAAGAACACCTTAGTTATTCACTAATCAGCAGATATGCGTTAGCATATTTGTTTTTAGGATTTAATAAAATCATTTAGGAGGATCCAAATGGCAGATAATACAGCTGTAAAAAACAAAACCAGCTACAAAGAACTAGGTATGGTAAACACCAGGGAAATGTTCAAAAAAGCCATGGTCGGCCACTATGCCATTCCTGCTTATAACTTTAATAATTTAGAACAATTACAAGCTATTCTTATGGCATGTATAGAATCAAATTCTCCTGTAATCATCCAGGTATCCAAAGGTGCCAGAAACTATGCTAATCCTATTCTGTTAAGACATCTAGGCGCCGGAGCAACAGAGTATATTAAAAGCTGTGGCTCAAACATACCTATCTCTCTTCACTTAGATCATGGAGATTCGTATGAAACTTGCGTTTCTTGTATAGACATGGGCTTTTCTTCTGTAATGATCGATGGCTCGCATCTTTCCTATGATGAAAACGTAGCTGTAACCAAGAAAGTTGTGGAATATGCTCATCAATTTGATGTTACCGTAGAAGGCGAACTCGGTGTCCTGGCCGGTATTGAAGACGATGTCGTTGCCGAACACTCAACTTACACCCAACCAGAAGAAGTCGAAGACTTTGTTTCCAAAACCGGGGTAGATTCCCTGGCTATTTCCATTGGCACATCTCATGGCGCTTATAAATTCAAGCCGGAACAATGCACCTTAAATGAAAAAGGCGTGCTTGTCCCACCTGAACTGAGGTTTGATATCTTAGAAGAAATTACTAAAAGGCTTCCGGGTTTTCCGATTGTCCTGCATGGATCTTCTTCTGTAGTTCCTAAATATATAAAAATGATAGGTGAATTCGGCGGAAAATTAAAAGACGCGGTCGGTATTCCGGAAGAACAGCTCAGAAAAGCTGCCAAATCCGCAGTTTGCAAAATAAATATTGATAGTGACGGCCGTTTAGCAGTTACGGCCATGGTCAGGAAAATTTTAGCGGAAAATCCCGGAGAATTTGATCCCAGAAAATACCTTGGCCCGGCTCGAGACGAACTAAAAGACCTGATTATTCATAAGAATAAAGAAGTCTTAGGCTCAGCAGGAAAGGGATAATAAATGACTGTTACTGTAGTTGGAACATTAGCTCTTGATACTATCCGCACACCTTATGGCCAGCACAACCTGGTCCTTGGTGGATCTGCAACTTTTTCCGGAGTTGCTGCCAGTATTTATACAAAGGTAAATATGGTAAGCATCATAGGTGAGGATTTTCCCCACAGCTCCCTGATATTTTTTAAAGCCAGGAACATAGACTTAGCAGGTATTGAACTAGCCCCGGGCAAAACTTTCTTTTGGGAAGGATATTATGAAGGGGATATGTCCCAGGCCCATACAGTAGCTACGCATTTGAACGTGCTTACCCAATTCAATCCAAAAGTCCCAAAAGAATATAAGAACAGCAAAATTGTCTTTCTGGCCAATGTAGATCCAATTATCCAGAAAAATGTAATCAAACAAATGCAGAATTCAGAATTAATTGTTCTGGATAGTATGAATTATTGGATAAAAAACAAATTACAAGAACTAAAAGATACCCTGAAGCTTGTGGATGTTCTTATCATAAATGATCAGGAGCTCAGGCAATTAACCGGCATTCACAATATAGCTGTAGCAGTAAAAGAAGTACTTAACCTTGGGCCAAAAAGGATAATAGTCAAAAAAGGCGAAAACGGCGCTGTTATGTATAATGGGCAAGACTATTTCTTTTGTCCGGCTTTTCCCGTAGAAAAAGTAATTGATCCTACAGGCGCGGGCGACAGTTTTGCCGGGGCATTTTGCGGTTATTTGGATGCAGCTAAAGAACTTACAGAAGAAGCTTACCGAAAGGCTGTTATTGTTGGCACTCTGGTTTCTTCATTTACCGTTCAGGGATTTAGTTTGGAACTACTCAAAACCGTTGATAATAAACTGTTAAGACATAAATACAGGCAATGGCGGGAACTGGTCCGGGTACCTGAAAGTTTATAGGTTGATACCCAGACAATCAGCAGCATGAACATCTCTAAAAATAGAAATAAAAATAAAAATAAAATCTTCACCGTCATCATCTGTCTCTTTTTTTTGGCTGTAATTATCAAGACTTTCATGCCATTTGCATTAAAAGCTATGGGCAATTCTCTGGTTTATGAAACTAAGTTAGAACCTGCTAATATTATTGTGGTGTTGTCCGGCGGATATGGTAACCGCACAGAAAAAGCGGTAGAGCTTTATAAACAAAAAAAAGGAAAAAAGCTTTTAATGACCGGGAATCCGATTTTTTCTAAGTCTATCCCGGAATATATGGCAGAATACGCTCAAGAACTGGGGATTCCCTCAAGTGATATCCTAATCGAAAAAGAATCCCTAAGCACTTATGATAATGCCATGAATTCCGCTAAAATTATCAAAAAACTCAAAGCAAAGAAAGTCATCCTGGTTACCTCCCGCTTTCATACCAAAAGAAGCTATTGGATATTTAAAAAAGCGCTAAAAGGTATAGACATCAAAATTATGGTGGCCGGAGCAGAAGATCACATTAATTATCAAAACTGGTGGACTGATCATGAAATGAGTGAAAAAGTATTAATTGAATGGGGAAAAATGAGATTATATAAGTTCAAATTCTAAGTTTTGATAAATTAGCTAATGGAAAAAAAAGCATATTCGGTAAGTGAACTAAATTCCTTAATCAAAGAAAACCTGGAAATAGACCCTGGCCTGGCAAATGTCTGGGTAGAAGGTGAAATCACTAATCTAAGATTTTACCAACTGGGCAAACAGCTATATTTCAATCTTTCTGACGGCAAAGCACAAATTAATTGTGTTGTTTTTGCCAGCTCTTTACCAAGGTTTAAAAATCAGCTTAAAGAAGGCCTTTCAGCCATTGCTTTCGGAAAAGTACAATATTACCAAAAAAGAGGCACTGTGAGTTTCCAAGTTTTCTATCTTATGCCAAAAGGAGAAGGGCTTCTCTCCAAAAAATTCGAAGAACTTAAAGCCAAGCTGCTTAAAGAAGGTATTTTTGACAAAGAGCATAAAAAACCTATCCCGCCCTTTCCGACAAACATAGCCTTAATTACCGCTTATGATTCTGCTGCCATGTGGGATTTCATTACCATTTCCAGAAAGCTGGTGCCACATCTAAAACTCTCTGTCATACCAGCTGTTATGCAGGGCACCAAATGCTCCAAGTCCATTACAGAAGCCTTAGACTTAGCAGAAGAACAGGAGGGACTTGATCTTCTGGTAGTCCTACGCGGCGGCGGAAGCGCAGAAGACCTGGCTGGATTTAATGATGAAAACCTGGTTAGAAGAATTGCGGCAAATACGCTGCCTATTATCTCTGCTGTAGGCCATGAAATTGATTATACATTAACAGACTTTGCTGCTGACTTGCGTATGCCCACTCCTACAGCAGCAGCCCAGAAAGTTGCGGAAAACTATCTCCATGTTCAGGAGAACATCAGCCAGAATATCAAATTTATTTTCAATCAGATTGCCGGTCAAATAATAGATTTTAACGAACAATATTTTGACCTGCTAAAAAACCTGGAAGAAAATATGGAAGATAAGATACTGGCCCTGAAAGATAATGTATCAGCCCTATTTCATAGGTTAGGCCTAGCCAATCCGGTGCATAAGCTTGAGCAAGGTTATAGCATTTGTCGGAAAGCAGACACTAACAAAGTTGTTAAAACAGTTACCTCCATAAAAAACGGAGATTTAATTCTAACAGAATTAAAAGATGGCAAATTAAAATCAAAAGTACTGGGAAAAGAAAAATAAAATGACCATAAACAACAAAATAAAAATAATCCAACAAAACATAACCGAACTAAAAGTAGATGCCATCGTAAATGCTGCAAATAAAACCCTCTTAGGCGGCGGGGGTGTAGACGGCGCCATCCATAGAGCCGCAGGACCAGAGCTTCTGGCAGAATGCAAAACGCTCGGCAGCTGTGAAACCGGACAAGCAAAGATCACCAAAGGGTACAATCTTCCAGCAAAATACATAATCCATACAGTTGGCCCAGTCTGGTACGGTGGCAGCAACCAAGAAACGGAAATGCTTACCAACTGCTATCAAAATAGTCTGGACTTAGCTGTTAAAAACAACTGCAAAACCATAGCCTTCCCAAATATCAGCACCGGAGTATACGGCTTTCCAAAAGAAAAGGCTGCTGATATTGCCATTAATACAGTGACATCATTCTTGGAAAAAAATGATTTCATTGAAACTGTATTTTTTGTGTGTTTTGATGAAGAGAATTTCTCGATCTATAATGCCCAACAATGACAACAAAAAATAAATTAAGGCGCTTATTAAATGAAACTCTACTAGCTAAGTGGTATTTTAATGCGCTTACTGAACTTAGTAAATATAACTTCGTATATGCTGAGTTTATTAACTTCCCTCAACTAGCAAAAAAAGCTTTATACGATGCTTGGATAACCCGATTAATTCGATTGTTTGAGAAAAACAAGCGTACATTTACATTTTGGACTATATGGAATTCTTTTCCTGATAAAAATCCGTCCGAAGAAAAATTATTAAATGAAGTTAGCGAAAAGCTCAAATATATTAGGAATAAAACCTTTTTTCATATCGATAAAACAAAAGTTGGGCTATCTGCTAATGTTTGGAAAGACGCGGTAATTAAACCAAAGGACATTGATAAGGCATTAATTATAGCTCATAAGTTTATAGCTAAAAAATATAAAGAGGCTCCAGGCACAGATTGCGCCTGGAAGCCTAGTGACTTTAATGCCAAGGAAGAAATATCCAAAATTAAAAAACTATACGATTGGTAGCCAATTTAATTTTGAAAAACCTCTAAGCCTCCTTCAAATTATTCGCAAAATCTCAAAACGTAGGGTTATAAGCCTATGCCCCCTCGCCCGTAGAAGAAGTTAATAATAGCTCATGGAATACACTTAAAACCTGAGCTAATTGTACTTTTCTTTGAATTAAACAGTTTTCTTCTATGGGAGAGGGGATGCTCTTTCTTTGATTTAATGTCTTTTAGCGGGGTGAGGGTGATTGTTCTCCGCTAATAAGTAGGCTTTGCCTAGAATTTTTATCTGATTTTATTCTCTTGGCTAGAATTATCCTGCCCTCACCCCTGCCCCTCTCCCATAGAAGAGTTGCTGTTTTTTCAAAGCATCCTACATTAGACTTCTTTTTTTCTTAGTTCGTTTTTGATATTTTTACTTATTCTACGGGAGAGGGGGAACTGGTTAGGCAATTTATCATTTTTTAGCATTGGGATGAAGATCTGTTCTCACTTCTTTGATTTGTTGTAACAAGAAGCTAAAATTTGAATTTATCATTCTATTTGACACTCGGATAAATCGTATCCCCATTTTTTCTATAGCTTCCTGTCTAAAACTATCGTAATCTTTCTGAAGATTATGTATTCCACCATCAATTTCTATAGCAAGCTGCAATTCATGACAATAAAAATCAACTACGTATCCTCTGATAATATGCTGCCTACGAAATTTTAGCCCTAAATATTTTCGATTCCTTAATACCTGCCATACAGTAGCCTCTTCTTTTGTTTGTTGTTCTCTTAATATCTTAGAAAAATCTCTTTTATCCAGTTTTTGTAAAGACATAAATATATCTTATTATCCTTTATTCTTTTTCGACAAATTGAAACCCCGCCCTATGCCCCCTTATAATCCAACGTTTTGTTGTTTTTATAGAAATATGAGCATAAAAAGCTTTAGCCTTTTTAAACCTCTAAGCCTCCTTCAAATTATTCGCAAAATCCCAAAACGTGGGGTTATAAGGGGATTTAGGGGGATGAGCTTTAAATAATTCCCACCAAAAAAATGGGGATTACAAGCTTGGGTGTCTGACACCTTTTGAATAGACTCAAATAGTTTAAGGCACAAAAAATAATTGTTTAAATTTTTCATAATTGGGGAATACTTTCAAAGGAAGAAAAGACGTCTGTTATAAAGTGTCAGAAAAACCTGTTTAGCTGATTCCTTATAATAAACCTATTAATCAGGAGGTAGATAAAATGAATGGAAGCACAGAATCTCTAGGTAAAAAGGTTCCAGAAAAGAAACAAACAATAATTAAGTCCGGAGCTACGAAATACCTTGGTTCCCAGAAATTTATGCGTGATGTGGGTATTACGGATATGGAGAAGATAGAAAGTTTTAAATATCTAAAGACAATAGTTTTGCGTTATTTTGTTCAGCATACGAAAAGGATCTTGAAGGGAGTGCCGGCAAAAGGGGAAATAAAAGGAAAAGGGAAAGAAGGACTTAAGGATGTTTATAAGCCTTTTTTAATATCTAATAAGATTAGACAGGATTTTTATTTGAAAAAAGTAAATACACTAGATCTGGCTAGTTGGAGAAAAAAGACTATGAGTGAAATTAAGACAGAATTAGTTGTTTTTGAAAAATTTTGCTTTAAAAATGAGCTTTTGGATAGGAAAGTCGAAGAAAAAAAACAAAAGTTAGAAAAAGAGGCTAAGATAAAAAAGGGAAAAGTTAAAGAAAAATCATGGAAAACTCGAGTGCTGGAATCAGTTGAAAAGATGTTTGATAAGATCGAGGCTATTTTGAAGGATCCCAAGAAAATTGGGGATTTACCTGAAGATATCGAGAATTTTCCTAAAGTGCCGGCTAATTTTGAGTTGATAAAAGCAGCTTTGTTAAAAGGTTATTATCAAATGGTGATGAATGGCGCTGATTTTGCCAGAAATATTTATGATGTGCCTAAGCCTAAGGAGTTTCCCCCTGAGTCTGATATGATTAAAACTCATCACACATCAAAAGGAGGGTATGAAAATTTAAAAAAGGCTTTAAAGTTCACTTATAAGATTTTTCCTACATTTTTTAAGGATGCCTTAAAATTTATTGAAGAGCAAACCAAAAAAGAAGGGCAACAAACAAAACAGCCAACTGAGCCACCGTATCCTCCTAAACCTCCGAAAGTGGATAAGCCTTTTTTGGAAAAAGCGCCTGATTTTGTTGCTAATCCTAGTTTTAAGCTTAAAAAAGTTGATAATTCAGGAAAAGAACCTGGAAAAGTTGAGCCAGCCGGTACCCCCCCCCCATTTGTTAAGGATCCGCCACTTGTTCAAAAACCTCCGGAACCAGGAAAGGGGCCAGGGGAGCTTAAGTTGCCAACCGGACCAACCTTGGTTCAAATGGAAAAAATTAAGATACCGGAGTCATTGGAAGGGACAATAGTGAAGTTAGTTGCAGCATTGCCTTCTAGAGGTGGTGGCGGTATGGGTTGGCAAGCAAATGTTTTTCAAACTACTAGAAAGGCACTTTTAGCGGTGAAGAAAGGATCAATAATTAAACTTAAGGAGAAAAAGTCTAAAAAGAAAACGTCTAAAAAAGATAGTATTCCAAAAACAATATTACCTAATAAACCCAAAATAATTAAAAATAATTTTTATAAGTTTTATTCCGGAAATGTAGGTTCGGATTTTACCACAGAGTATTTAAAAACAAAGTTTTCGTATACAAGTGATATTGGAGGACGGCCTATAAAGCAAAAGAATGGTAGTTTTGGGCAAGGATTCAAGTCCTATTTTGATCAAATAGTGGAGGAAAATAGTCCCGAAGGTCTACATAATATTTTTAAAAAAATACTCAAAGAAACCGGTGTTTCTTCTAAAAAGATAGTTAAGAAAAAAAAGAAAATTTATGAGTTAAATTCTGATCAAGTGAGTAAAATCAAGAAAGATGTTAAGGGACTAAGCACACAATTTGGAAAAAAAGTACAAGGCCTAAATAATTTGATTCCAACTGTTTCGAAGGCCAAACCTAAAGGGATAGAGAAGAAAGTAACTAAATTGAATAAATTCATAGGTATCAAGAACCAAGATTTGGAGAAGAAATATAATGATGACCTAAAAGAACATAAGAAGCTGTGTGAGAATAAGAAGATCCGCCATAATCATGAAAAGAAGCTACACAAAAAAAAAGTTGATGACTATCCGGGTAAACTTCAAGCTCACGAAAAATACATAGAGGAAAAAAAACTGCGAACAGATTATGAAAAGAACTTGCGTGACTGGGAAAAAAAGAATGAAAAGCACAAAAAGTATTTAAATGATGTTGTAAAATGGAAGACAACGAAAAAGCAGTTTACAGAATATGAAATAAATCTAAAAGACTGGAAAAAATATAGACAGTATCGAATAGACACAATAAAATGGAAAAATAGGAAGAGAAAACACTATACTGACCTTAAGAAACAAAACCAGGAGAATCTGAAAAACTGGGAAAAGAAGGTGTTAATATATAATGATAAAAGGAAGCAATATAAAATTGATCTTGAAAATTGGAAGAAAGAAAACGAAGTTTTTAGAATTCCTACTCCTGTTAAAGTAGACGTTCTAAAGATTGATAAGTAGCCTCAAAACGGAGAACGGAAATAGAAATAAATATAGTGCTGTATTAAATAAAAATTATTTTTATGCTGAAATATTCTTTTTTCTATCACTTTATCTAGGAGAAATTCTGTATGTTATTCTTTAAATTAATGAGTCACCAAGTAACGTGTGAAGAAGAAAAAGAAGAAGAAGCGATACTTAAAAGAATTGCAAAGAAACATAATATAGATCCAGAAAAATTATCAATTCAAGCTAAGAATATTTATGATAATTGGCTTAATGATATAAAAAATGAAAAAATTCCTGATAATTGGATAGATCCAATTACAAATAAAATTTACCCGAAAATTTTTCTTTGTCCGCTTTTTCCAGGGTATATTTTTTCTGATGAAAAAACTATGCAATTTATTAAAGATAGTAAAAAGAATCCTTTTACCAATGGTAAGGTAAAGGGTGAGATCTTCTTTAATGAAAATGGATTTTTAAGTGAATTAATTATAGAAGGTATAAAGATTATTAGAAAAAGTTTGAATGAAAAAGGTATAGCGCTATTAAAAAAAGCTTCGAAATTGAATGAGAAAAAAGAAAAAGAAAGTGAAAATGAAAAACATGATCTGATAGTTACAGCCACCGATTATTGGAAAGCGGTTTATGAAATATATCAATCTTTTCCCGATGGGGATTCAGAAAAATTCCATGATCAGGTATTTACCAAGCATTTACTTGACTGTTTAGATGAAAATGGTTGCGAGTTATTAAAAAAAGCTTTGAAATTGAATGCGCGTAAAGAAAAAGAAAAATATAGTCTGATAGTTAAAGCGACCAATTATTTAGAAGAAGTTTATGAAATGTATCGAGCTAAACACCAAGGGAAATTGAGAAAAATCCCATATGCGCTACTTAGCAATCTTATGCTGTGCTATTCCAATCATAGTAATCGCATAGGTAACCGGGAAAGGTTGTTGCTGTTTGAAGCTTATGCTTGTTTGGAAGTGCAAAAAGATATTCCCCGTTATCTAGTAATAGGTTGGACTGTCCGTATTGGGAAAGGATATTTTATCTTGGAGGAATCTGAACTTGCTAAAAAGTTTTTAACAGAAGCCCGGGATCTGACATTAGACTGTATTAATAATCCTAAACCAGAGGATAGCGGGCAGGATTATCCAGCAATATTGAAAAACGATATTGATCCGTATCTACAGAAAATAAAGAATAGGTCTTAATAATGGAGCTGGTGGGCAGACAAATACGTAGTTTTTACTATACAACAAAACCCATTTCTGCTTAAATTATTATCCCTTATGTCTATAGAAAAAAGCATCAATCAATTCAACACTCTTATCAACGAACTGGAAGACTCAAATCTAGACATTGATAAAGCTGTAACAAAATACTCATCAGCCCTAAAACTAGCCTCAGAAATCAAAAAATCATTAAATAAAGTCGAAGAATCCATAACAATCCTAAAAAAGGAGCACGGCCACCTGTTGGCTGAAGAAGTAGCTTTAGACTAAAGCTATGTTACTGCAAGGAACAAAAGAATAATGAATTTTGTAGAACTATCAAATAAATATATCCCAATAATAGAAAAAGAATTAACTAACCAGATCAATTTTAACCTGCCGGATAAAAGAAAAATTTTAAAGGAAGCCATGGCCTATGCCCTTTTAGCCAAGGGAAAACGGGTAAGACCCCTACTGACAATTGCCGCAACTCTTTTATTTGGAAATGAAATTAAAAAAATCATGCCTATTGCCTGCGCTGTTGAAATGATCCACACCTACTCTCTTATCCATGACGACCTTCCTTCTATGGACAATGATGATTTTAGAAGAGGCCAGCCCACCTGCCACAAAAAATTCGGCGAAGACATTGCTATCCTGGCCGGAGATACTCTAAATACCCTTGCTTTTGAAGCTATCTGCACCTGCCTGCCTAAATACTATAAAGCTGATAAGATCATTAAAGTTATAAGCCTCCTGGCTGCTGCCTGCGGCATAAACGGTATGGCAGGCGGACAAATTATGGACATCAAAGGTGATGCCGGCATAAAAGATGCCAAATATCTAAAGGATATGCATGCCCTAAAAACCGGAGCCCTGATTAAGGCCTGTATTATCATTCCGGCCATTCTTGAAGACGCAAATGAAGATATCTTATTTAACCTGACCAATTTTAGTTATCATTTAGGATTGCTGTTTCAAATCGTAGATGATATTTTAGATAGCACCGGTAATAAGGCTAAACTAGGTAAAAGCCCTAATAAAGACAAAGAACAGAATAAATTAACCTATACCGGATTATTCGGCATCAAAGGAGCAAAAGAAATGGCCCAAAAAGAAGCTGATAAAGCACGCTCTTATCTTGTCAGGATCAAACCATTAGACATAAAAATGCTTTTAGCTATTATAGATTTTTTTGAGAAAAGGGATTTTTAATTATGAATGACTATTTAAATATCTATTACAAAACATATCCTTTAATTTCTGCCTTAACAAGCATGTTCATAGCCCAGGGTTCAAAAATCATCCAGGCATTAATAATAGATAAAAAATGGAAACCAAACAAAATGATCTCTTCAGGAGGAATGCCTTCCAGTCATGCAGCGACAGTAACCGCTTTAACAATATCTATAGGTTTATCAGAAGGCTGGTTTTCTCCTATATTTTATGTGGCAGCTATTTTTTCTTTAATAGTATTGTACGATGCGGTTGGAGTAAGGCGGGCAGTCGGTCAGCAGGGTGAAATCCTAAATCAAATAATGACCGACGATCCAAAAGTCCAAATAAAGGCATCCGGCCATTCTCCATTAGAAGTTATTATAGGTATCCTATTAGGGGCTGCTATAGCTATTATTTTAAGATTATTACAATGAGCGAAACACTATTATCAAACCTAAACCTGCCGCAAGACTTAAAAGGATTATCCAACACAGGATTGGTTAGTATCGCTGCTGAAATACGTCAAAAACTATTAGACGTATGCGAAAACTGCGGTGGACATCTAGCTTCTAATTTAGGTGTAGTAGAGCTAACCATTGCCCTCCACAAAGTTCTCGACAGCCCGCATGACAAAATAATCTGGGATGTTTCCCACCAGGCTTATGTTCATAAAATGCTTACCGGAAGGTATTCTAAAATCAACTCTTTGCGGCAATACGGAGGCATCTCCGGTTTTACCAAAATAGACGAAAGTCCGCATGATATTTTTGGGACAGGACATGCGTCCACAGCTTTGTCTGCTGCTTTGGGGATTGCCCAGGCCAGGGATCTGCAAAAACAAAACTTTGCTGTTTGCGCAGTTATTGGCGACGGTTCCCTTTCCGGCGGTATGTCATTCGAAGCCTTGAATAATGCCGGCAGGCTGAAATCTAATTTCATCTGTATACTAAATGACAATGATATGGCCATCTCAAAACCGGTTGGCGCCATGGCACGCTGCATTACCCAACTACGCACTTCAAAAGTTTATACATCAGCCAAGGAAACCTTTGAAAGCGTCTTCGATAAAATCCCAGTAATTGGGGTACCTTTAAAAAGAAGGATTGAACGCACAGTTGAAAAAATCAGAGAGGTAATGCTGGATGTTAGAGAAGGAGCGCTGTTCGAAGAATTCGGTTTCAGGTATTTAGGCCCCATTAACGGCCATAATATACCGCTTTTAATAAGCGCCTTATCTTATGCCAAGACTTATGACCGGCCTTTAATGCTGCATGTCATCACTCAAAAAGGCAAAGGCCATGCCCCGGCAGAAAAAAATCCGGTCTATTATCACGGTGTAAGCCCCAAATCCAAAAAAGAAAAGAAACAAGATATGCCTTCTTATACCAAGGTCTTTGGCACGGAAATAGTTAAACTTGCCAAGAAAATAAATAATCTTGTAGTAATTACTCCTGCTATGGCAGAAGGAAGCGGCCTCACGGAATTTTCTGAGCAATTTCCCGACAGGTTTTTTGATGTAGGGATTGCTGAAGAACACGCTGTTACTTTTAGCGCCGGGCTGGCAAGTATGGGATTAAAACCCGTATTAGCTATATATTCAACTTTCCTGCAGCGCGGGTTTGACCAGGTAATCCATGATGTCTGCCTACAAAAACTTCCTGTCATTTTTGCTATTGATCGCGCCGGCATAGTAGGAGAAGACGGCCCGACTCACCATGGCGTATTTGATTATTCTTATTTACTACCTATCCCCAACCTGATCATCTTAGCCCCCAAAGACGGAGCAGAATTAAAACAAATGCTCCAATGGGCAATTAAACAAAAGCTTGCCGTGGCCATCCGCTACCCAAGAGGCTCGGTCCCTGCCCAAAACGGAGAGATATCTAATCCACTAACCAAAGCAAGCGCAGAAGTAATGCTGGACTTCCAAAAATCTCAGAAAAACAAAAAAATCGTTATCATAGGTGCCGGTTCTATGTCCTGGCCTGCATTTGAAGCAGGGCAAGAGCTTTTAGAAAACGGTTATAACTGTGCTGTTTTGAACTTGCGCTCTATAAAACCAATAGATAAAAAACTAATCTGTAAATACTGCTCTACTGCAGATAAAGTTTATGTCATAGAAGAAGGGAGCGCCATCGGAGGAGTTTTCTACTATATCCTAAACCAGTTAAAAGACCAGAATATAAATCTCACTAATTGGGAACAGATCGCCATCCCGGATGAATTTATAACTCACGGCAGCAGTTCAATCTTAAAAAACAAATACAATCTAAATAAGGAAGGTATTATAAAAAAAATAAAAGAGGAGCAATAAAATGAGTGATAACAACCAATGTTTTGAAAATGCACCAATGAGTTTGGTAATTATTGAAAATATATTTTTACTGGCAATGTTTATCTCAGGAACAATTGGTCTCCTTCCCTTTAAACTCAACGGCATTCCTATTTTATCTATTTTGTATGCCTTATTTGCTATTATAATGATTGTTTTTGTACTCAGAAAACATATCTGCACTTCTTGTTATTATTATGACAAATGGTGCCATGTTGGTTGGGGTAAATTGGCAGCTAAATTATTTAAAAAAGACTCTGGGAACCGGGAGCTTGGCTTTAAGCTTATCTGGCCTACTTGGATTGTTTTAATGTTTTTACCTGTGCTTCTAATTCTGGTAGCAATTGCTCTTTACCCGGCCCAAAAGAATTTTTCTCTGGCTGTTCTGGGTATTTTTATAATTACATTGATCATAAATAACGGGCTCCATTTTTACGATTGCAAAAAATGTAAAATGCAGGAAACCTGCCCGGGAAATCCAGGAAGAAAAAATAATAATAGGCAAACCTAGAGCTACCTATCTCCAATCTAATACATATTGACAGTTAACTTTTAGAGTGTACCCTAGACCCATAAGGGGAGACCCAAAACCTTTTGAATTATATTCAATAGTCCCTGCCGCCATATAAGTTAATTGCAAACCAAGTACCGGCTGGATAATAAAATCCTCAAAAAGCTCGTAATTGCAACCCAGACCTGCTCCTAATAAATAGCCTAAAAAACTAGTCTTAGCTTCCTGGTTAGAAAAGAAAATAAAACCAAATTCAGGCTCTATAAAAACATCTTTACCCTCCAGAAAATTCCTCATCCCACCTACTAGTGAAAAAGCTGAAAGCTTGTTCAAGGTGATATTCTTAGAACTATCGCCAAAGTACATATCCGAAGACATATTTTTTTCGTTCAAGCTAGTGCATACCCTGAAAAACCATCCCTGGCCAGGCATATTATAAGAAAACCATTCCACCCCGAAAAACGGCATGTTGGGAATATTAACTACGGAATTAAAATCTCTCACTTCTGTTTTTAGAGAGATTGCGGTTTCAATTGCTGGCTTTCTTTGTGGTTTAATTGCACTTTTAGCTATGTTCTCAAGATTTAAAAACATAGTGAAACATATGCTAGATAAAATAATTAAAAAGATTCTGTTCATATCAACGAATAATATTATCACAGCTGGAGGGAAAGGAGTAAAGGTGCCGAGTACTTAGCTTGCAGACACTGGCGTCCGGGGAAAAAAAACAACTTAAGCTCAAACTGAGTTCGTAGGAAAAAGCAGGGACTTTATTTCA
>JBHPDY010000018.1:0-20468 GCA_042577605.1 Candidatus Margulisiibacteriota bacterium | reverse complement strand
TTTTTACTTTCTCTTTTATTGTTTCTATTTGGACATTATGTGATGAAACTCTACGCTATTTTTTATCATCCTGTGGATTATTTTTGTAGGGCCAAATTAATAATGCAATAAAGTAATGAGAAATTGCCACAGGATTAAGTTTTTACTTGTTTTAAAAACATAAAATTTGAATTAAATTACTGGTTTCCCCAGCTAGTATGGGAAATTTGGCTACGCCAAAGATCCTAGTCGTAAAGACAAGAAATCGACCGCCGTTCGTGATTCCTTTTTATGGTTTCTGCCAGAAGCGGTGCAACTGAGATTACCTTAAGACCCGGAAAATATTTTTCTTTTGATATTGGTATAGAATTGGTAACTACTACCTCTTTAAATCCTGCGCTGGATAGCCTTTCTATGGCAGGGCCGGAGAATACTCCATGCGTAGCTGCCAGATAAATATCTTTGTTACAATTAAATTTCCGAAGGGCAGATATACCAGAAGTCACTGATCCTGCCGTATCTATCATATCGTCAACTAATAGGACTGTTTTGTTTTTAACTTCACCAACAATGTTTGTTATTTCGGCTATATTATGGTTTGGCCTTGTTTTGTGCATAATTGCCAGATCTGCCTTTAGCTTATCTCCTAATTTTTTGGCAAATTTGGCGCTGCCTGTATCAGGGGATACGACTACTAAGTCTTTTAAGTTTTTTGCTTTAAAATAATCCTCAAAAAGAGGCATGGCCGTTAAATGGTCAACCGGCTGGGAAAAGAATCCTTGTATTTGGCCGGCATGTAGGTCCATGCTAATCAGCCTATCAAAACCTACTGCTGACAATAAATCTGCCATTAATCTGGCAGATATTGGTTCTCTGGAAGCAGATTTCTTGTCCTGCCGGGAATAACCGAAATGCGGGATAAGAAGATTAATACTCGCTGCAGAAGAACGTTTCAAAGCGTCCATAATCAGAAATAACTGCATAAAATCTTCATTGGCTTTTTCTGTAATAGTTTGCAGAATATAGATTTCCTGGCCTCTAATAGATTCTGCTATTCTGGTATAAAGCTCTCCGCAGCTAAACGTGGAAAGCTGGATTTTGCCCAGTTCTATTTGTAATATATCTGAGATCTCTTGCCCTAAAGTAGGGTGGGAGGATCCGGAAAATAGTTTAATCTTGGTAATTTTTGAGTCAGACATCTGCGAAATTATACTGATTACCCAGGCCTAAGTCAAATTTATAAACAGATTCGGCATGTGCCGCACCTGTTTATGTTGTCTTATAGGCAAATTCTGAAAATTTTTCTACTAAAGTGAAATTATATTTTTCATATATATGGATTGCGCTCTTATTACTAATCGTTACCGCAAGCCCAACAACAGGATAATCCATATCTTTTAATATAGCTAAACATTGAGTGAGAAGTATCGTCCCAAAACCTTTACCCTGGAATTCTGGTTCAATTACTATATCAAATATCCAAGGGACTTTCTTATACCCCCAGCAAGACGATTCTATCATTAAACAGGCACCGACTATTTGATCTTTGTACAGTATAAAAAGGCTAGCAGGCTTAATGATAGGGCCATAAAGCTTATTAAAAACCATTTTTTCTAGCTTTACTCTGTTTTCTATAGAATCTAAATCAGGATATCCTATATAATCTTGGCTGATTTTATGCGCTTTGTAACTTATTTCTCCGGATATATGAGCATCTTTCTTTTTTATCTCTCGAAAAGAAATATCTTTGGGTATTTTCGGGCATGTAAAATCTTCCGGGGAAAACCAGGCCATTCTCTGGCGATAGTTATGGATTAATCCTTTACTTATAAATGTTTCTTCATAAACCTGTGTATCTTCGAATTTGATAAGCTCTAACATTGAGTTTTCCAGACATCCGCTTTCAACTAATGCTGAGGCTAAATACTCCCTGTCTTCCGGCATCAGTGAATATAGCACCATATTCCCATAGTACTCTGTAAACTTCTCTATCCAGGCAATTCCAGCAGGTTTTTTATCTTTAAAGATAATTATTCCTGTTATCTTATGCTTTTTAATCCCCTCCAACTTATTTTTCAGCACATGGTATATCCCAGGATCGCCATATTTTTTCTTCCAGAAATCATCTATGGTTCTATAAAATTCATCAACAAAATGCAAAAATTGGTTTAGGTTTGAAGAATACGTGTATATCATAATTAGATCTTAGTCTTTAGGCTATTAATTTGTTTTTGTCTGTCTGACAACTTCTTAGAATAAGTTTCTTTTAATTTATTATTATTTTCTTTTAATAAACTAATTTCTTGTTTTATTTTCTTCATGCTCTCTATCTCTTTGATTAAACTGGAAAGATTAGAAGGGAATCCTATTAGGGCTTTAATAAGTTTAGCTTCTTTTTGGTTAGAAGTCTCCCAAGCTATTCCCAAAATACTATCAACCATTTCCGGTGTAATATCATGGGAAGATACTGCTATTCCTATACCATCGTTTAATCCGGTTGGAACAATATAATCACCAGCTTTTACCCGCCCTTTGATTTTAACAGGCACTTGACCAAGGAAAGCTACCGGAGCATATAAAGATTCTTTATCCTGCCCAGGCCAATTCCCAATAACGATTGGAGCGGAACTAATAACCATGATTTGTTCAGCATCAGTAGTGTCTTTGGTGATCTTTCCGCCTTTCACACCAATAATTTCACCTTTATGGAATTTTTCTGTTTTATATAGTTTTGGTAAATATTCAGCATAGTCAGCATGAGATGAACTTAATCTAATCCCTGGCTCACTTCCATCTGAGCCAACGCCTGTTATTTTACCTATGACAAATTTTTGTTCTGTTTCAGGATTTCGAGATGGTATTAGGAAGGTCATATAATTTGAACCTTTCCCTATAGGAGTAGTATACCGGATAGCAACTCCTGCCATAAGTTCATCATGATCTTCAATCAAAACCATATGATTTACAGGGATCTTTTTTTCTTCACTGCTGGTTGAATTGCTGGTTCCAACTACATGCAATGTTGCCAGTGCATTTGCTGTAGCAATACCTACCATCCCTCTGGGCGCTATTTTTGTTTGTTCTTCATCCCTAAAACCAAAGCAGCGGACACTAAAAGCAACGCTTGCTAGAGCATCATCAGAGTATCCATCGGTTCGGGAAGTCCTTACCAAGAAACTTGAGTTTGGTTCATAACCATAGTCGCCAAAACTGACTAGAAGCTCTGACAAACCTACATCCTGCCTGCCAACTGTTTTAACATTCCACCTTCCCATCCATATTTCATCATTATTTTCGCTATCATTTACTGCTAATGCCGAACCCCCGGAAAAATATAACCTGCCTCCGGGGCCTCCCTCTTCTGACGTACTGCTATTCTGTGTTACCATTCCTACTCTCATTTCTCCATCTACATGCAACGTAGCATCAGGTGTAACCACATTCACCCCTACAGATCCTCCCGATCCTTCAGAGATACGGTTCTTAGTTTTAATAAATATTTCTTCAACATTTCCGGTAGATTCTATTTGAGACATAACATCCCCGGAATTATAACTTTCCAGGCCGGTGGTTAAAAATAGAAAACTCTTGCCATTGTCATCGCCTGACAATTCGGTTTGACCGCTTCTAAAAGTTACCACACCTTTCGCTTTGTGGGCCCCAAGGATCCGCTTTATTTGATCCACAGTAATGCTTGTTATATATATATTAGGCGGATCTGGTGCATTTATTTGAAAATAAGGTAATACATAACTATCCCAAAGCGGATCGTCCAGGCCTACTTCAGGATTAGGAACTACCTTTCCAATAAGATACGGTGGGTATAATTCAGGATCAAAAGGAGTATCGATTCTAGTATTATCTGATGCCAGAACTGGATTGCTAGTAACAACATTTAAAATGTCATGGTTTAAAAGACTTTGAAAAATTGCTTTTGATTCCAGCCTGGAAACACCTGGCACAGAAGTGAACACCAAGGGAGGCACTGCTTGATAGTCTGTTTGCCTGCCCTTGCAATAGACTTCAATAAAATCTCTGGTTTCTTTTGTATCAAACCTGGCAATAGGAATAAAATTCTTATAATTATCTGTTGGATGGCCATTAATTAACAGCGGCAATACATGTAATCTGGCTTCAGGAGCACTGGTACCAATCCCAACACCAGCGCCAAGAAATGCAGCTGCATATTTTTGTCCTTGTTTGGTCCAGCCTACTGGAGTGCCATCATCCATAGTAATATCACTTACGTCTTTGACGTTCAGATCTGTTATATCAACTAATACGGCATTGTAAGAAACTGCATGTGTTGGGAAAGGGGCCAACTCACCTTTTAAATCTACTCCAACACCTAATAAACCTGCCCCAAGGTTCCCATTTAAATCCTGTTTATCAATGGTTACTTCTACTTTCTCTCCAAATGCTATTTCCTCGCTTCCGTCATGGACAGCAGTAATAACAAAACTTTTTTCTGAAGAAATATTTGAACTAACCATAAGACTGTAGGCATTGGTATTTACAGTTGGTTCTAAAATAGTCATTCTGGTACCATCCTTGGCAATGACTATTGAAAAAATATTGCTGGTCCCGTTTACATCCAAATGAGCTGCTGGCTTAGTTGTATTTATACCGACCTGTCCATCAGAATTAACGATTAATGTGTTTTTTGGTTCAGAAGGACTAGTGAAGATATCCCCATGAAATATTCTTTCAGTCCTGTTATCAGTTGCAATTATAGCCATATTTTGAGTAGTAGGTGTTGTCATATCAACTGCTTGATAAACAGCAGATGGTATGAGCGTATACCATATAACAAACTCTGTGTTGGACTCATCCAGATATACATTATAATCTTTGGATTGTAGATTTACATCATACCCGGAATCTTTGTAGCTGCCTTGCTCTACCCAATTGCCTTGGAAAAAGGCTCTGTTAGGTTTAATATCTACCCCAACCCAGAGCGGTGGCGGGGACTGCCTGTCCACTTGAATAGCCAGTGTGGCCTGTGGATCCGTAGTCCCAATACCAACCCTGCCATCATTAGGTAGTACCGCATAGGTCTCTGTATCCTTAAACGCTTTGGAAGGAAAAGTAATCCGCATAACTTCTTGCCCATCAGCTACCTTACCGCTTAAAAACACAATCGCGTCTTTATTGGTAGAGGTGTCATCTTTTTTATTATTCCACTGAATAATCAAGTCATTATCTTGGTTTAGCTGCCTCATTAAAAATGCGCCATAGCCAGTGTTTGTTTTGGTTATCAAACCAAATGGCAATGATGGTTTTGGATAAACAACATCAGGATCTTCAACATACCATGGGTCTGGGTCACTAACAGAATTCAAAGCGGGTGGATTCCAATGTGCTATCGGTTCGTTAGTCGAATCATGATCCCATAAACAGAAATAAACAATTCCTTGATATATTACTCTATCGCCTATTTTATAAACGCCGGGTGCCCACTCTGGGATTACTGGCCTATTACCCGGAATATCAGCTAGTAAGCTAGCATTAGACTTACCGACATAAATGTGACCACCTACTTGAAGCGGTATGGAAAAAGTAGGAAAAACCTGGGAATTAACTACAACATCACCGTTCTTGGTAATGATCAGGGCATTAGGAGCTTCCGGAGTCGAAGCTGCAAAAACACTGGCATTAATCGTAACAACACCGTCAGTAGCTCCAAATGCCAGACCGGATTCACTTCCACCTGTTAATAACTCTTGGATAGTATAAGATTGTGCAGCATGCTGATCAGGATCCAAAGGATCACATGCGTCGGAATCATAATTACTGTCGTAAAAGCCATATCCATAAGATGTCCAAATGCCGCGATACCAATACTTAATTTGTCTTAAGGCAGGATTTGGATCCGGACGAGGCGTTCCATCAATTGTATCGTTCCAGGCAAATAAATATAGAACCGGCTCAAAGCGGAATCGTTCCGGGCGTAAATAAACATGCAAATTAGCACTTGGTAAAAGCGTGCCTATCCCTATTTTTCCATCATTATCAACAGATGTTGGGTTTGAGGAACTGACATCAATAATCATTGCAGTATTGGTGTTCGTATTAATGATATGCAAGCCGCTATCAGGACTGTCTGTTCCGATACCGCTAAATTCATTATCTTTACCTACGGTTAAAATATGGCTACCATCCCTCGCAACAACAGCGAACTGCAATGCATTTTCATCATAATTAGACACCGTCAACTGTGCCGATGGAGCAGCAGGACCAATCGTTATTTGGCTGTCAGCGCTGACTATCAGGGCGTTTCTGGTTATTTCAGTTATACCACTTGTAAAGCGTGATTCTACTACAAATGCATTCTGGTCAATCGAATTAATGATATGCAAATGAGCCGTCAGATCATAATCCTGGTTGGCTGAAGGTATAACAGCTACATTACAGCTGGCGGCATAACTTGGCGTAATCGTATGCTGTGACTCCGGCAGATTAGCTGCATTGCCATTTGCTAAAAATACTGCAGCGTATTTCTTTCCTTTATAGATTGCTCCGCCTTCTCCCTCTTGCCGCTGGTTTGTTTGCAGGTCACGGACATCAACATAAACACCTATATACGTTTCTTTTTCTTTTCTCAGGTCTGTCAGAGTGCCAAAATTAGCAGCGTCGTACATATTGATTGAAACTCCGGCAAACATTGGTTTGTTTACTAATAAATGGTTGACCCTTTTCGCAAAATCTAGCTCTATGCTTTCAGCGGCAAAGATACTTCCTGCAGGAAATTTTTCCTGGTCGACTAATGTCTTCTTTATAATTGAAGTAATCTTGTTTGCGGTTCCTACTCTATATGTGCCGGCGGTTTGTGCTGTAGTAAACTCTAAATAAGCCTCAGAACCAAGATTACTGGAACCATCGAAATATGGTATACGGCCGGATGTTCCCAAAGACCTGCCTCCAAGGTTAACTGTCGTAGAATCATTAGTATAATAGATATTGTCATCTATATTGCTGACAAACATATTTCCATAATCGAAAACCGTATCAGGAGTAGCGGTTCCGGAAAATGCTATCTTTTCTACCTGCTTATCGGCTGAAACTCTAATATTTCCGGAAACATTGAACGTTGGCGTGTATATAAATAAATTTTTATCCGCTTTTAGCTCTGCTAAATTAAGTTGATTGATTGTTGCCGCGCTATTTACTAATGCTGAGCCGTCAATATTTAAAGAAGCTACTATATTATTTGACGTGTTGATCCTCAAGTTATTTATGGTGGCAATTTGGGAATAAACACCACCAGCAATTAATTTCTTTTCTGCACTAATCCAATCAATGCCTGTGGTTAGATTTTCTTTTATGTAGAGCTCATTCTTTACTTCAATACTGGCAGTAGCATTTTTAACATATAAATTCTCAATGACAGCATCTGTGGAAATCACAATATTATTAAAGGTGGCTACATCTATATTGCTGAAAACAAAAGTGTCGGAAATAATAATATCTTTGGCTTTAAGGGTACCGTTAACATCTAATAATTCTTCAGGGCTTGTGGCACCAACACCGACATTCCCACCTAAAAATATTGCTGATACCAGAAGTTTTTCTTGGTATTGAGGATAATTTGTGTCTTTTGGCAAGTCCACTTGAATCCCGATAAGTTTATTGCCTGTTACAATATTTATGGTAGAAAGATCTATGTTTAATCCTTTTGCCATATAGCCTCTCTTGAGAGTATCTGCGCCTGAGAACCAGTTGTAATCTCCATGTGAAACTAAGTTCAAATCAAGGCCGATTAGGTTTTTCTCTACATTTTGCGTATCAGAGATAATCAAGCTGGTATCCTCAAAAGAGAATGGCTTTGTTACTGTCGGATCAGATAAAGTTTCAAGAAAGTGAAGCTGTGATTCCGGCGCATTTGTTCCAAAGCCTACATACCCGTTAATGGTAACAACCAGGGAATTATTCTCAATATTAACCGCCATTAGATTAGAGCTAAGGTTATGAGCCGTTAAAGAATTTCCCTTCATTGCATCGGTTGCTTCTACTGTTGTCTGAGGAGAGGAGGTGCCAAAACCAATTTTACTGTCATTTCTAACAAATAATAAAGGATTATCATTTCGTCTAATATCAAAAACTGAATTTTGGCTATTCTGGTCTTGGGCTTTAATTGTAAAATTGGATATAGAGAGAGCAGTTCCTACAGAAACATAACCATTCGCGCTGATCACTAAAGCGTTTATTGTGGTTTTATCAGCCCGAATTAAATCTACTTGAAAGGCTGCCTGATTTTCTACATTACTGGCAATGTGCAGGTCTGCAGAAGGATGGAAAATTTCAGCGTTTAATGATGTCGCTATCCCAACATTAGCGCTTGCATTGTTTAAATCGCTGCCTCCACTATTAAGGAAATATGCGCTATATTGTTTTCCGATAACAGGTGTACCGTCATTTAATGTGAAATCATCACCGGTCAATCTGGTATCCATAGCTACTTTTAATCCTACAACAACATCATCTTGGGCAAGATCAAAAATATTCTCCAAGGCATTTATGGAAACTCCGGTAATAAATGAAGATGTTTTCTCTGTTTTTTCAAAAATCAAGCCTATTCTTTGTGCGACAAATTTGTCGAAAACATTATCGCTAGGGATCGTATTGATAACAGTTGTATAGGCATTTCCTGATGTAATGGTAGTGTCCGCATTTAACCTTAAAGCATCGGAAATATCTAATCCCCCGCTTCCAGCAAGCCAGAATAGGGAAGAGCCTTGAAGTTTGTATTGATCAGAATAATAAGGAATACTGAGAGCTGGTATATCGGCTGAAATATTGAAAGTTGCTTGAAAATTACCGGAAACAATCTGATTGTCAATCAAAGTGCAATAATAAAGTTCATTGTCCTGCTGTGAAACAAATAAAGATCCAAAACCAGAGATCTGATTTGGCATATCCATAAGTTTAAACTCAAGTGTGCCTGCGGCCATTTTCCAAATATCCGTAGTCGGCATCACATTAAGGGTGCTATTAATATTTAGATTATTAATAGCTGTTATATTATTAACAATAAATGATTGCGTTGCAATAAAATCTTCGGAAATAATCGCGCCTTTAGTTATATGTAGATTACTGGAAGGATTGATAGCAGATAATCCGATGTCTCCTTCTGAAGTTATTCTCATAGCTTCCCGTGAACTATCATCGTTAGGTACTGAAACAAAAACAAGGTGCGAACCAGTTATCGGTCCGTCATTACTTCGTACAGCAATTATTCCGGTGCTGATATCCTTGTCTGTGCCTATTCGTGGAATCAAGCTGATACCAACTGATTCATTTACAGATGCTGTTTTTGACTGAATAATAATAGGATTCCAGGTTCTATTGTCATCGGCTTTAAAAGTAGTTTTCTGAAACAGTCCAGTCGTTGGAATGCTTTTAATATTAATAAAATGATCTAAATCCGAAGTATTGATGCCTATTTTTCCGTTTGATAGGACTAAATTGTTATTAATATTTAATGAATCCGCGCTAATGTTATATGTGCCGACGAGTCTTGCGGAAATCATACTTCCGTTTATAGTCATGTACTCCTTTAGCTCTTCAGTATTCACTGCGACTGCTGAGAACAGGCCTATGTCTGCACTAACTTTTTCGGCACTTGTTTCTTTGGCATCGGTTATGGTTGAAATATTAACAGTGACAGCGTTTAGTTCGGGCACAATAATTTTCTGATATGAATTAAGATTATACTTTAGTAAAAGATTGTCATTAGGAATATTCAAGGTCGCAATCATTATATCTCCATTAACATACAAATCTTTTGCTATGTAATTGCTGGCAGTTGTAGTTCTGTTTACAAGCTTGTTAAAGTTGGCTGCATGCTGGTCACCGTCAAGGACAATATCCAACATATTCTTGGCTTTGATTGTTCCGTTTACAACTAATGGATATTCCGGCCTGGTATCTCCAATCCCGACTTTACCATCAAAAACGGCAATATTTTGTGTAATACCGTTCATGTTTTTACTGACTGCAGAAAGTTTCAATCCAACCAGTACATTCTCTGTATTAGCAAGCTCAGAAAGGTCAATATTTATTCCGGTAACCACTCTGGGCTTATCATTGGTAATAGGGCCGATTTTATTTTTTTCTTCGGTTTGTACTTTTATATCAAATGCCCTGATAGTGTCTTTTGATAAAGTAGCAAATTCGTTGGTTATCATTATTTTCTGGGAAGTATATTTATCAGGAACAATGTCTCTAAAGGAATATATTGTTTTGTCGATTTGCCATTGAGATACCGGTGAACTTGTTCCCATCCCAATTTTTTCAGACTTGGCAACAGAGCCTCCCCCTGCTGTCTCTAAAGAACCGGCCTTTATCCCATGGGCTCTAAGAGTATCAGTCCTAATAATTTCACTCCCTTCGCCAATAATTTCCAATTCAGTCTGAGGTTCAGAGGTTCCGATTCCTATTTTTCCTGGTGTTAGTACGCTAAAACCAGGTTCTTCAATGGGCGCTGAACTATTAATAACATTTAAAGTAGAAATTGAAAGCCGTTTCGAAATCACAAAACTATTGGCAGAAACAATACCAAGAACATCCAAGGCAACATTAGGAGTAATGTTAATACCTACATTGGTGGTAGTTCCGGTTTTAAAAATCGCAGCATATTTATACCCTAGCTGATTATCTCCCGGAATTATGCCAACTTTACTTACATCAACTTCTAATGCCTTAGCATAGGAATTATTTTTCAAATAAACATCATCCGGTTGTTCTAGATTAATTTGCAATCCGCGGATACTGATATTTTCGCTGGGGGCATTAATATTAGGTAATAATAGGTTAATCCTCTTTGCTAAGTGGTTTCTGGTATCAAAAGGGCTTGTACTCTTAGAAATATCAGAGTTAAGGCTAAGGAAAGGTCGGATCTCATCAGTTTGATATGTTAATGAAGTATTTTGTGTAGATGTGCCAATTAATAACCTATTTGAGATACTGAACTGATCGTTATCATTATAATAGTGTGAAAATGAAATATTATTGGTTAAACTCAATTCAAACTTTTTGTCATCCCAATAAATAAGTGAATTGCCCAGCGAAGTATGCCTGGTTTCTTCAGGCAGCCAGATTGCTATGAAACCGCCTGGCCCTGTAGCTGCCGAAAAAATATCAGAGACATTAACAATCTCAGCGCCGGCTAAGAAAAGCTTATTATCATCCACAAACAGTTTGGGAGTGTCTCCGGCAGTCGCATCTCTAAATTTGAGTTGAGTAGTACTGAGTGTTTTTACATCAAAATTATTTCTGATTTTCACAGATGGTTTAATTAGATTGGTAGTATTAACACGAAGAGTTCCTGGAATATGCAAATGAGCTTGTGGCAGACTAGTTCCAATACCAATATAACTAAAAGTAGTATCATTTATTCTATTTTGATACCAGATTCTTTCATTCTGATCCTTAATAACCGCCCATTTAGTACCACCGGCAGTATTATCATCCCGATTGATATATAATTTATTAACATTTACTGTAGGCGCTGATAATTCATACGCAATATTTTCAGTGTTTATCCTCATCTGCTGATGAATTATGGTGTCTCTTTGAACATGCAAATTCGCTTTGGGATCTGCAATGCCTATCCCGACATTATTCCCCGATACAGCAAGAATAGGCTTGTCCTGATCAAAAATGTCAGAACCTCCTTTTTGGATTTTAAGAACTCTCGGATTATTCTGGGCTACACCTAAACTAAACAGGTCTGTGCCACCCATATCAAAAGTTATCAGAGGATTATATTCACGTTCACTACCAAAGTTTGACAACTCCAGAAGACTATTGGGAGTAATAGTGCCGATCCCTACATTTCCTGAAATAAAAGCAATATTTGGGGTTACAGGAGCAGGATTTGTTCCGGCTGCTACAGCATAATTTTTTAAAATCTGATGAATTGATACTGCCTGAATTCCATAAGTACTTCCAAGATCAATGAATATTTGATCCATGTTATTAGGATCAAATTTTGCTGTCACACCGCCATTATCATCCAAATAGCCATTGCTGTTTAAGGAATTCCAGATTTCTGTTTGCGCTGTAATATTCTTAGAGATTGCTTCAATAGAAGCAAAATCAGAAAAAAGGATCGGTGTCCTCCAAGACCAGACTATAACCGGACCACCTGTAGATATTTTTTGGCCATCTGGGAAAATAAAAGTAGTAGCCTGCACATCTCCGGAAGCTACCTGCAAAAAACCTCCTTTTCTTAGTTCAACTTTCTGCTCGCTTCCTTCAAATATTGTTTCTGGGAACATTCCCATTCCTACATTGGCTGTGTTAGCAACTACCATAGCTGGCGATGTAGTATGATCTTCCTTTCCTAAGCAGATAAACGCTATTGGTGTATCGGGGCGTTCGATTATAGTCAATGCATATGGTGCATTTACAGTATTAACGCCAACATTTCCATTTAATATATTGAATCTTCTTTCATCAATAACAGAATCAGAATCATCAACATCAGAACCTATGGTGATATCGCCAGGAGTAGTAATAACAAATATATTTGAAGTGCTATTATCTGGACCTTTGGCTTTAACAAGATATTTGACATTGGGACTGGTTGCATTATTGGTAGCAATAGTAAGTGCCGCTCTTATACTAGTGTCTATGATACCTGTATTCGCAGTACCTATCCCTACCCCTCCAGAAGCATGGATCAGAAACTGGTTTTCCATTTGAGAATGGAAAGAATCATCTTGACGGCCATCCGTCCATACAAAGGAACCATGATGATAAGCCTTTGCTTTATGGCCAAGCGCAAGACCCCAGTCTCCCTGAACCACATTCCCTTTTCCTCCGAGCACGGTTGCATACGCTCCTCCGGCTTCATGTTCTTTACCCCCTAAAATGGCAGAAAAGTTACCTGTTGCAATGCTGTCCGTGCCTATTACAGCTGAAGCCCGACCTATATAATCCCATCTTAAACTTTCAACAGCAAACTTGGATTCCTCTGATATATGCCCTATTCTGATAGCAGCTTTTGATGGCATCCATATAAAACGGGTTCCTGGGCCTGTAATATTACTGGTGGTAACACCGTTTAATTTTCCCATCATAACTGTCCCAAGATTTCCGCTTACATGTAAATTTACTTTTGGTTCATCAATACCTATTGCTAGTTTTTGCTTATATGCGATGAATAATGGGGCGGTAGTGCCAAGATCGCTCGATTTTTCAATTCTGAATATTCCGGGTGTATTAGCATCGACTCCCATTGTATAGTTGTGCAAAACATTGTCGTCTTTATAAATGGAAAAAGTTATGGCTGGATCGACAGTAGGAGCTTCCGGATATTTATTTGGGGCAGCCAGTTCAAGGGTGTTCCCGATTTCCTCATCCAAATAATTCGGATTATTTCCCTTAAAAGGAACAAGGCCCGGATCAGGCCTTCCGATACCCACATGGCCCCTGATGTAATATATATTGCCATCTCTATTCATCCGCCAGGATTCACCCTTTTTGAAATATCTTTTAATAGAGACTCCATATACATATAACTTTGACGCCTCAACTATCCCGTTCACATCTAATACTAAAGGAATATCATATTTCTCATTAGGCCAATCCTTACCAGGTTGAGCAGTGCCAATACCGACCTTGCCGTCTTCGCCTACGTAAAAAATGGAATCCGATGTATTGCCGGCTAAAATACCGGGAAAACCGCTCCCATCATAATTTATATCCAAACTTGCTATCGGGCTTTCAGTATTTATTCCTAAGCGCTGTGCTTGTTCATCCCAGGTAAGCTGTTGACCTGCACTTAATTCTGTTTCAGTCCGCCAGTTTACAAGCTTATTCGGTATACCATCACCTTTAATACTGACCATATCGATCCATTTACCGTTCTTATACCCCTGGAATCCATAGTCAGGATGCCAACGCATTGTTCCGGAATTATTCAAATTAGTGTTACTAAACAGAATTGCCTGGCTAACATCAAGCATGGTATAGGGAGAATTCCTGCCCATCCCTACCATACCCGGGTAATAGTTGGTTCTTGTTAAAGCATCTTCTCTGGTTTTCCAGGACAGGACCTTATCAAAATCGAATACATAATTCTGGGCGTTGACTGTTCCTACAATCGTAAAAGTATCAGTGATATTTTTTGAGGTATTAATTCCGACAGCAATAATATTGTCTGATGGTTTATAATAAATATTCTGGGTATTTGGAGCTTCCTGTCTATCCCAGGCGAATATGGAAAATAAGTTCTCTCCCTTTTGCAAGTAACATTTCCCGTTAGTTGAGGCGCTGATATTTACATATCCTTCTATATCAAGTGCTGTCTGAGGGGCTGTTTTTCCGATCCCGATTTTCTTATTTAAATTACTTACAAATAACTTTTTTGTCGTATTTCCGGCAAAAAGATTGGCATCAATATTGACAGTTGAGGTAAAGCTACCGACTACCCTGTCTGCGGAAGCATAAAGTACGTTTTCAACTGTTTTAGCTTGAATTGCATAAGGTATTGCCTGGATAGAAAAACTGGCACTATCGTCTGGGATTTCTAATAATAAATTAAGAGTAGGATTGTTAAAAACACTAACCGGAAGAGCTTTGTTCTCTCCTAAGGTCATATGAAAAATACCTTGGTTATATGTTACTGGTTGAGGCATTTTTTCTGACCAAAGGATATTGGTACCGGAACAGATATTTGCAGTAGTTTCATACGGTCCTTCTAACAAGCTGGATGTTTTGGCAGAAAAAAATGTATTCTCAAAAATGACAATAATAGAGTCATTAGCATAAATATTTATAATGCTTAGAAAGAAGAATAGTAGTAGAAATATTATTTTTTTCTTCATAAAATTCATCATACCTAAACCTAAATTAACCTCCACAATAAACGGCAGAACAGCCTAAGCTTAAAATTCTAATCCCACCGAAAAATAATGTTTATGATTAAATTGAATATGTTCACTTCGCTCATAAGCATAATCAAAACTAATATCAAATAAATTCAGCCCTATACCCAAAGAATAATTATTCCTTACTTCCCTGATGACAACAAATTCTTTATATCCTCCCGAAATTGTAATTATAGGTAAAATGCTTGGTGTATAGCTTAGTCCAAGGGCATTTGTTAGCTTGCGGTTACTACCAAAGCTCTTAATCTGGGCGTAAACCGCAAAATCATCGATCAAGTATTTTATGGCAAAAACCGTTTGCAACGGCAAATTCTCAATCCCTGAGTAATTTTCTTCTTCGCTGTTTTTATACTTTACTTTTAGTGACGAAGCTATGTTTTTCATGGCAATCGAAATTGCCAGTTTTTCATTTTCGATTGTAACACCGGCATCAAAATTATAACCGCTTCCGGTATAGGTATAAAGGTTAGTAAGAAAATAAGTGGCAGAAATTCCGAAATGGATATTTTTGGATTGTGAGAGGCAGTATGCTACTTTTGCTAAAGAACTATGATAATTAAAATATTCGTCCACGCCAAAAGTTTCTTCCAAATCTGATTTCATATAAGTATGAGGGATCTCTGATACTTCAGCTGTCATATAACCCAGACCGACAACACCAATGGGCAACCTGATGCCCAGGGCTAGGTTTTTATATTCTACCTCATGCATTAATGTGGTCATAAAGGCAGAAGCGGAGAATCTATTTAACCTGTGTAAACTGGAAGGATTTTCAAAAGTTACGTTAGCCAGCTTGCTAAAGCCTTCTATATTTCCGATACGGATCATCCTGGCTGAAGTACCAAGATCAGGCAGCATAAAATAATCCCCTATTGCCCAAACAGAGGGAGAGAAAAGAAACAAGAATATTAGACTAAAAAATAATTTTTTCATGGCACTATCGCCATCTTCCCTTTTTCTAAGACTTTTCCTTTGTTAACTAATAAATAAAAATAAACACCTGCCGATAGATAATGGCTATCAAATGTTTCCAGATTGAGCTTTAATTTGTTGTAGCCTTTTTTTCCACCCATTCTACCTCTGGGAAAGATATTCTTGAAAATCCTGTTAGCAAACATATCGTAAATATGGAGTTCTATTTCCAGATCTTTTGATAACCTATATCCGATAGTACCTCCCTCAGTCTGCCTGAAAGGATTGGGATAAAACAATGGCATTCCTAACACGGCAGCCTCAATATCTTTATCAAGGTCTATATTCAAACCGGATGCTTGAGCAATGATAAAATCTTCCGGTGTTTCCAGGTTGCTGAATTTAAACTGGTTGATATATAGCTCTTTGCTGTCTTTTTCCGCAATATTCTCAATATTGGTTATCTTAAATAAATTCCTTACATTCATATAAATGGATTTTATACTTAATCCATATGAATCTTTAACCGGACAGACAATCAATAAAACGCAAATTATTAATAATGCGGCTTTTTTAAATAACGGATCATTAAATCTAATGGATTTATGCATTTAATATCGTTCCTAGTAATTATTTCAAATGTAAATTTATAAAATTAGCTTAAAAAATTATACTCGGGAGGATTAGCCTCTAATATCCTTGTTATTCTACACCTAATCCTATAATAAATAAATCGATCATGTATGCGAAAAACTTGTATGGAAAGATTCTATTCTGTTCCCGCTTTCGCGGGAGTATGTTTGGGGGGAGGCTGACTATAAAGTCAGCCCCGGAAAGAAGAATATGAATGCTCTGGCGGAAATCAGAATGTTGCTATATATTATGATGGTTTTATTGTTTGATTTTTGGGTATTAATATATATATTAGTACTAATTTAGGAGGAATTTCAGATGCGATGTAAACATAATTTTTTAGGCGGAGCTATTTTAGGGACTGCAATGGGTTTTGTTCTAGGCCTTTTACTTGCGCCTTCATCCGGTGAAGAAACACGAAAAAAAATTAAAACTATGAAAGAAGAAAATGAAGATTTAATAAATGATACTAAAGATAAAGCAGAAACACTTATCAGCAAAACATTGGAAGCCATAGATACCGGATTTGAAAAGATAAATACAATGCTTGAGGAGCGTAAAAACGAAACTGCAGCAAAAAGCTCTAAAAGTAAACCAAAAAATAAAAAATAAAGGATATATATTATGGATTTTATATTCTATGTAAAAAGCACTATTTTGGTTTTAAGCGCGGGTGTACTTTTTGTTTTGCTTTTATGTTTTATAGAAGGCGTCAGGATACTTAGCCGCTTCAGAAGAATTGCAGAAAGAATAGAGCTGCTTACTGATATCAAAGGATGGTTCTTATTTCTAAGAAAATTTTCAAGATCTTCCAAAAAGAAAGCTGATTAATAGTATTAATGAATAGTTCTGTAGTTAGAAAACACTTTATTGATTTCTTTCTCAATAAAAAGCATACTTTTGTAAAACCTTCCCCGGTCATCCCGCAAAATGACCCTACTCTGCTTTTTATCAATGCGGGAATGAACCAGTTTAAAGATATTTTCTTAGGCCTGGGAAAACGTGATTATAACAGAGCAGTAAACTCCCAGCTTTGTATTCGGGTTTCCGGAAAGCATAATGACCTGGAGGAAGTCGGGTTTGACAACATCCATCTTACATCATTTGAAATGCTGGGCAACTGGTCTTTTGGTGATTATTATAAGAAAGAGGCTATTGGCTGGGCCTGGGAATTATTAACAGACGTCTATGCCCTCCCAAAAGATAAATTATATGCAACTTACTATAAGACCGATACCGAAAGCCGCGACCTGTGGAACAGCGAAACCGATATTCCTAAAGATCACATATTAAAATTCGCTGAAAAAGATAATTTTTGGGAAATGGGTAATGTCGGCCCTTGCGGGCCTTGCTCTGAAGTACATATTGATCTAGGACCTGAAGCCTGTACAATGCAAGAAGTTCCTGGCCATACGTGTGCCGTAAACGGAGATTGTGATCGTTTCATTGAACTGTGGAACCTGGTTTTTATTCAATATAACCGGCACGCCGATGGTTCACTTGTGGAATTACCTCAAAAGCATGTTGATACCGGCGCCGGTTTGGAGCGTATAACAGCCTATCTTCAAAAAACTGCTTCCGTGTATGAAACTGATCTGTTTACACCAATCATTGAAAAGATTGCGGCCATAACCGGTATCAATCACAACAATGACCTAGCACCCAAAGCTCATAGAGTAATAGCGGATCACATCCGTACGGCAACTTTTGCTATTGCTGATAATGTCCTGCCTGCAAATGACGGAAGGGGCTATGTCTTAAGAAGAATAATCAGGCGTGCAGTAAGGTTTTCAAAAAAATTAGGTATTGCCGAGCCTTTATTACATAAATTAGTAGGAACTGTGATTGATATTATGTCTGATTACTCGGAAGACCTGCCAAAAAGAAAAGACTTCATTGAAACTGTTATTGAATCTGAGGAGCGTAATTTCTTAAATAATCTGGAGTCCGGCATTGATATCTTTGAAAGCATTACCAAAAAATTAATTTCAGAACATAAAAAGGAAATATGCGGTAGAGATGCTTTTAAATTATATGACACTTTTGGTTTTCCGTTAGATTTAACCCAAATGATGGCCCGGGAAAAGGATTTAAGTGTTAATGTCAAAGAATTCCAGAAAAATATGGAAGCTCAGAAAAACCGATCCAGGATGGCTAAGAAGCAAGAGGCGTTTACCGGAGAGAAAGGCCCATTAGGCGGGGAAGCAAGAATAACAAAAACCGAAGATGAGAAAATAAGAATGGCGCGTCATCATACCGGCACCCATCTTCTTCATGCTGCCCTGCGGCAGGTTTTGGGAACTCATGTTACTCAAGCCGGCAGTTTGGTAGACCTGGACCGGCTTAGATTTGACTTTACGCATTTTAAGGCCTTAAGCGATAAAGAAGTCCAAGAAGTTGAAAATATAGTTAATGAAACAATAAAACAGGATATTAAGTTGAATACTGAAAAAATGCCTCTTGATGAAGCCAAAAAATCAGGCGCCATATCTCTTTTTGGGGAAAAATATGAGGAAGAGGTAAAAGTAGTTTCCATAGGTGACTTTTCCAAAGAGCTTTGCGGTGGCACTCATTTGGATTCAACTGGGCAGATTGAAGAATTTAAAATAATTTCCGAGGCAGCGATTTCTGCCGGGGTAAGAAGGATTGAGGCTATAGCCGGCAGGAAAAATATAGAGAGTTATCTTAATAGAAAGAAAAAGGTAAAAATAGAACTAATCAAATCCAAAGAAAAGCAAAGACAAAATCTTGTAGAAGAACTTAGCAAATTTGAAGTTTTTGTTAAGGAATTAACTTCTCAGGATTTATTAATAAAATCTTTTTTAGAATTAGACATATTTGAACAGGCCATTAGTTTAGAAATAAAGAACCTGGATAAAATACTGCTACAACTAAAAAATCAAGAATCAGGAAAAAATATTAAAGAACTAGCCGGTAAGAGCGTCAGATTAGAGAATTGCAATGCGCATTTATTTGCTGAATTAATCCGGGATTACGACCTTTCAATGCTCCGGAACCTGGCAGATAATCTAATCAATGCTTCAAAAAACCTAATCGTAGTTCTAGGCTCAGAAAAAGATAAAAAAGGTTATTTTTTGGTTAAGATTTCAAAAGATGTAGACATAAATATTGATGCCCCTAAAATTCTGAATAAGCTTAATGAGATAGCCGGAGGCAAAGGCGGCGGCCGCCCAGATATGGCCCAAGCAGGCGGTGTTAATCCTAAAAAGATCGATGCTGCGCTTTCCCGGATCAAAACTTTTATTGAAGAAATCGCTGTAAAGACTTAATCTTATCTATATGTCCAATAGGTTAATAGGATTAGATTATGGCAAGAAAAGGATTGGCATAGCTCTGTCTGATCCTTTAAATATTACTGCCCAAGCTCATTCTTACCTGGAAAACAATGCCAACACATTACCATCCTTGAAAAAGCTTGCGGATGAGTATGATATAGACACTATCATAATCGGCCTGCCTAAAAACCAGTTCGGCCAGGACAGTCCTATGGCTGAAGAAGTAAGAATATTTGCTAAAAAGCTGGAAAATGAATTAGGATTAAATATAGAGTTTTGGGATGAACGTTATTCATCAGCAGCAGTAACCAAACATCTGATTGCAGCAAATGTAAGCCGTAAAAAAAGGAAAAAGATTATAGACAGCAGTGCGGCTGCTTTTATTTTACAGGGATATCTGGATAATATATCTTTGAAAAACAATTAAGGAGGTTTTTTATGGACAGAGAAGAAATAAAGGTTCGCGGAGAAGAATTGCTTAAAAAAATCAAAGAACTTGTACATGCAGGTAATATCAGAAAACTGATTATAAAAAATGAAGATGGCAAAGTATATATGGAAATCCCTTTGACCATTGGTGTGGTGGGCGCATTTTTAGCCCCTGTTTGGGCAGCGATTGGCGCTTTAGCTGCTTTAGTGGCTAAATTTAAAATAGAAATCATTCGTAAAGAAGAAAAATAAATTTAGTGAATAGAAAGTAGAAATTAGATCGCTGGTTTCACCAGCTATTAGGGACCCAAAAACTGAGTTT
>JBHPDY010000017.1:0-20838 GCA_042577605.1 Candidatus Margulisiibacteriota bacterium | reverse complement strand
TTTTTACTTTCTCTTTTATTGTTTCTATTTGGACATTATGTGATGAAACTCTACGGTAGAAAAGAAAAAAACATGAAATTATTTACTCATTACGCCGATAATATATATAAAGAAATAAAACAGAATAAATAAAAAGAGAAAAAAATGACAATATTAAAAATGATTTCTGTGCGTAAATTTCATAGGACAGAATCCAGACAAGAATCACAAATAAAGTTCCTGGCGCTTATGAAAGAAATTGACAGGATGCAAGAAAATAAGAAGCAAGAAAAAAAAAATAAACCTATAACCACCATTCATGAATTCCTTAAAACTCATAAGCCGAATTTTCCAAAAAGTGAGATGGTGAGTTTAGATAAAGGCCGCATTACTAGGAAAAAAAACCAGCAAGTAGTTTATACTATACTTAAAAACGGTTCCGGCTATAAACTTTCAGTATTACAATTCACCCCTCCCAAAAATGAAACGGAGAAGAAAGAAGTTTTAACAGTTATTGAACTCGGTGGAAAAAAAACAATCCGCTCAGAAAATCCGCTTTATATTTTCACTAAGAAAATTGCACAAAAAGGAAAAGACTTTGTTTATGAAGATCCAATGGGCGGTAAACAATTGAAAATGGGTGAGACTTTAAAACTTAATGGAAAAAAAGCAGTAGGGCAAAGCGCAAAAATACTAAAGTCCACTGATAAAATAGTAATAAAGAAATGGAATGTTAGCAAGAAAGACGTTTTTGATGGTAACGACTTTCACCATCTAAAAGCAGAAAAAGTAGAAAACCTTGATTTTGTCTCCCATTGGCTAGATATAGAGGTATTTATGTCAGAAACTGATATGTTTTTTTTAAATCAGGACGAAAACTTTGTGAAGATCTATGATAGAGGCATAGGTGTTAATAAAGACGGGACAGTATGTTTGATTTATACTATGGAAAAAATGAAAGGCAACATTGAACATTATCCTTTTCCTGACAGGCTTAAAGATGATGTCCTGGAGCATCTAACTATACAGTTATTAAACGCGTTAGCCTTTTTGAAACGTAAAAAAATCGTCCATTTGGATATTAAACCTAAAAACATCGTTTTCTTAGATAAGATATTTAAGTACTGTGACTTTGGAACAATGAAAACAATAGAACAGATGAGAAAAATGCAAAACATTCAGGATCAAACATTCGAATATTTTGCTCCTGAATATTGTGTGGCATTTATGGAAGGTGATTATAAAAAACTAGATCACAAGGTAGATTTATGGGCCTTTGGTATTAGTATGGTAGAATTTATTTTGAAACAATCTAGCGCAAGTTATTTTTACACAAAACATAAAAAAACTCACAAAAGTGCAGTCTATAAGAAGAACTTTAAACTAATCAGAGAAACATATTTAGATGCAATATGGGAAAAAGTCCAAAAAAAGGGATTGAATATAAAGTTTTTTAATATCATTGAAAAAACAATAAGGCTGGAACCAAAAAACAAAGCATTGAAGTTGGTCAAAAGGTCAATAAACAGCTTAGGTAAAGATATACTGAAAAAACGTAATTCGTTAGTAAAGCAAATCGAAAAAATGCTGATTATAGATTTTGATTATAAGAGCAGTTTAGAGGAAAAAAAGAAATTAGTCTTGGTCAAATTAAAAGGTATAACCGATGCTTTAAGCTTCATATATAAAAATAAGGATGGAGCATTTGATAAAATAAAAACAAATCTTTCAGAACCTGAAATAATAAAGAACATCCTTAACTACCGACCAGAACCAGATTTATTACTTAAAAAGTATTTCGACATAGATGTTTCTCAACAATGAAACAAGGCTAAAGTCTTATTTTCCACCTCCCTCATTTCTAAACTTAGAATTAGGATTGACGTCTAAAAAAACGCCCAAAAAACCTCAGAGTGAAATTATTTTGCGATTTTTCCGATAATATAATGAAGATATATTTACTAAAATTTTATATAATGGGGCTGTTGCGAAATGCCGGGAGAATTTATAGCGAGTAAAATTTTGCGGCATTTTTCTTCTAAATAATTTGTTGCTAGCCTCAGCTAACAGCAAATTATTTAGGAGAAAAAGGGCCAAAATTTACCGTTAGAAATTTTTCTGGTATTTTGCAACAGACCCATAATAATAGCAAAGAGTCAAAACAATGATTTTATTAAAAGTAATAGCAGTTAGAAAAGCTGATAAGTTAGATGATAAATCCCTCGAAGATTTGCTCAAAGAAAGCAAAGAAAAAGATCTAAATTTTAGTTTTCTAAACAATTTATATATAGGCAAAGTTAGCGAATCGGACTGTTTCCCCAAAAATATTATTGAAGAGGATAATTACAATTCCCCAGATAGCATTGATGAAAAGAGAACAGATGAGCAATTTGAGCAACCAAGTAAAGCTCCGAAGCAAATCAAGTATGATTTTGTTGCTCAGGAATATACCCAGGCTTCACAATTATTAGGAATGCAGAACAACTCATCTGGCAATAATGATACAAAGCCCCACAACTTAAAAGTGCAATCTCCACGTTCTTCCTCGAACGACTTCTCTATAGATCAATATTTGAAGAAAAACAAAATGAAATTCATAATAAAAAAACAAAACAATACCTATGGAAATTATCAAGCTCATAGAAGAAAGAATAGGGATATCGTACGCACATTTCTAATTGTTAATGGCCAGAAACATCAAATACTCCAGTTTAGGGAACCTAAAAATATTGGAAAACGTAAAAATATTGTACTTATTGTCCAAAATAGTGACGGGAAAGTAATAATGTCTGAATACCCTCTATTGTTTCTTGATCAAACTACGCGTCTTAAGGATAAAAATAAAATTAGGACAGATAGTATGGCTCCATATTCAGAAGATCAATCTGGCAATATCATGTTTGCTACCTTAAAAAGGAATAAGAATAATACTCCGGAGACTGGTAGAGGTGGTGTGATGCTTAAATCTGATAAAGGATTCTTATTAAAGAAATGTAACGTTAAGCTTTTCGATAATAATGTAAGCAATGCTTATGACGTAGACCCTACTGAAGATTTTTGTTTAAGTAAACATTGGCATATATTTGAAGGTTTTATGAAAGAAACAGAGTGGAATTTTGTCTTAAGTAAGAGTCCATACTTTGTTAATGTTATTGAAAGAGGAATTGTGGATAATCAAAATGGAACCTTCAAGATGATTTGCCGCATGGAGGATATGTCCGGTGGAAACCTTGAGTATTTCCCTAACAAATTAAGATATCAGAAACAAAGTTTAAGAAGTGTTTTTGAGCAACCATTAGAAGGCTTATCTTTATTGGCAAGGAAGGGCATATTCCACGGTGATATCAAACCAAAAAATATCCTTTTTAATATTGAAACAGTTATTCAAACAAGGAAAAAGCATCCCAGCAAGAAGATGAAAAAGAAGAAGATTGAGGTTAAAATTTGTGATTTTGGTTGTACGCAAAAAGTGGAAAACATAGATCCTAAAGAAATAAAAGCTTTAACTATTAGATATATAGCCCCTGAATTAGTCAGGGCTTTAAAGGAAAAACAAGTGCCCGTAAACCACTTGATGGATCTCTGGGCTTTAGGTGTTTCGCAGTTAGAGTTTCTATTGGATCAACCAAGTGATCAATTTTTTTTCCAAAAAACGGAAAGAAAATTAAATTGGGCAGTCCACAATAACTTTCGCCTCATCAGGAAAACTTACTTGAATGCCATTCTAGATCTTTGTAATAAAAAAATAATAAATCGAAAATACTATAATATCATTGAAAAAGAACTAAGATTAGAAAACGAGAACCTAGCCTTAAATAATATTAAAAGAATCTTAGAAGGTTTTCATCTCTATCAAGGTAACTATGATGAGTTGATTCAAGAAATAGAAGTAATGTTAATTATAGATTACGATCATACTGAAAACTTTAGTTATAAGAAAAAATTAGTCGAAACAAGACTAGAGAAAATATTTGAGAAATTAAAACCGTTTTTCAAGAAAAACACAAAGGTGTTTAATACATTTAAAAATGAACTCTATAACGATAAAAATATAGACAACATTCTTAACCACCGCCCACAACCATCCGCAATTCTAAGAAACTATTTTTAGAAATTCAAACTTCAGGGGCGACGCAAGCCCCAGGTTATATTCGAGTGGCGCAATATGAGTTCTCTGGTGGAAATTGGAATGATACCTGCGGTAGTAATCATTTAGTTGTTTGAGGTTAATGTGGGATCATAAGGGCGGCAGCCCTTATAAAAAAACTTACGCCACAGGCTGTGAAGTGCGCAGCACTTCAAAAGACTAAAGGAATACCTGCAGTAAGCTTGCCGGAAAAAAATAAATGTTTTATTATTCAGAATTATGTTCTCAAGATTTACAGAAAAAGCAATCCAAAGCATTATGCTTGCCCAGGAAGAAGCTAAAAAGTTCAATCATGGCTATGTGGGCACAGAGCATATTTTATTAGGCATTTTAGGCGAAGGCGAAAATGTCGTCATAAAAACTTTGCAAGAGCTGGGATTTTCACCAGAGCAGTTAAAAGTAGAGATCGAACAGCGCCTGGAATACGGCAATGCCTCAACCTCCTACGGCACCATCCCTTTTACGCAGCAGGCAAAACAGATCCTGGCATATGCCTGGGACGAAGCCAGGCAGCTAGGCCATAACTACGTTAATGTAGAACATTTATTTTTAGCTATTTTCCGTGATCCTACCAGTGTGGCTGCAAGAGTAATTACGGAAATAGGAGTGAATTTAACAACTTTTAAAGAAACAGTGTTTAAGCTGCTTGGCAATAAAGTCGCTCCGGCAGCACAGAAAGCCCAAAGCACAGTCCCAACGCCTACTTTGGACATGTTTGGCCGTGACCTTACTTGGCTGGCTTCTGACAATAAACTGGACCCTGTAATCGGCCGTGAAAAAGAGATCCAGCGCATGATTCAGATCATCTGCCGCCGGACCAAGAACAATCCGGTCCTTACCGGTGCCCCCGGGGTAGGAAAGACTGCTATTGTAGAAGGCCTGGCCCAACGCATTGTAGACAAAAAAGTACCGGAAAAACTTTTGACCAAGAGACTGATCTCCCTAGACCTCGGCTTGCTTATTGCCGGTACAAAGTACAGGGGAGAATTTGAGGACCGCGTAAAAAAGATAATGGAAGAAGTACGCAAGGCTAAAGATGTTATCCTTTTCGTGGATGAGCTTCATACTATAATAGGCACCGGCGGTTCCGAAGGTAGTTTAGACGCCGCTAATTTGTTTAAACCTGCACTATCCCGTGGAGAACTGCAATGTGTGGGAGCAACGACCCTGGATGAATACCGCAAACATATCGAAGGCGACGGCGCTTTGGAGCGACGTTTCCAATCAGTGTTTGTAGAGGAACCTACATTTGAAGAAACGATCCAGATCCTGGAAGGCATTAAGGAAGCATACGAGAAATTCCATCAAGTTACTTTTACGGAAGATGCGTTATTTGCAGCTGTAGACTTATCAATCCGCTATATTACAGACCGCAACCTTCCTGATAAAGCTGTTGATCTTATAGATGAGGCAGCTTCCAAAGTAATGTTAAAATCATCTGATATACAGCATGAAATAAGCGTTCAGGAAAAAGAACTGGAAAAGATCGAAATGGAATTAAAAGGAGCGAAAACCAGAAAAGAGCCTAAAGAAGAAACTAGTTTAGAAAAAAAACAGAAAAAAATTAAACGGGAAATAGAAAATCTAAAAAAACATCACGGAGTTCCCCTGCAAAGAGAAGTAACAGATGCCCATATTGCAGAGATCGTGGCAGGATGGACCCATGTTCCTGTAACCAAATTGACCCAGGCAGAATCAGAAAAGCTTCTGGAGATGGAAAACGAGCTTGAAACAAAGGTCGTTGGCCAGAACGAAGCCATAAAAGCCCTGGTACGTGCCGTCAAAAGGTCAAAAGTAGGCTTAAAAGACGACCGCAGGCCAGCTGGCTCATTTATGTTCTTAGGCCCCACAGGTGTCGGGAAATCAGAACTGGCAAAGACCTTGGCAGAATATCTTTTTGGCAGCAAAGAAGCAGTCGTCAGGCTGGACATGTCAGAATACATGGAAAAGCATACTGTTTCACGAATGATCGGCTCTCCTCCTGGCTATGTAGGCTACAATGAAGGCGGCCAATTGACAGAGCCCGTGCGTCGTAAACCATATTCAGTAATTCTTTTTGATGAACTAGAGAAAGCTTCTCCTGACGTGATTAATATCCTGCTGCAAATCCTGGATGACGGCAGGTTAACAGATGCTACTGGCCGGATGGTCAACTTCAAGAACACTATCATAATTATGACCTCTAATATCGGCAGCAGGTATATCCAAAAAGAAACTACCTTTGGTTTTGTTGATACCACACATATGGAAAAACAAAAGTACGAAGGCATGAAGAATAAATTACGCGATGAACTGAAAAGAGAGTTCCGGCCGGAATTTTTAAACAGGATCGATGATGTGATTATTTTTAAGAGCCTTACAAAAGAAGACCTTTTGCTAATAGCAAATATTATGCTGAACGAAATAGAAGCCCGGCTGAAAAAACAGGACATCCATTTTGATATTGATGATAAGTGTAAAAAGCTTCTGGTTGATAAAGGTTTTGACCAGAAAAACGGGGCCCGTCCGCTAAGAAGGTCAATCCAGGAACATTTTGAAGACAAGTTAGCAGACGTGCTCTTATTGGAAAAACATAGGACCCACATTATGGTAAAAGCAACAACCAAGAAAAACGAAGTTAGTTTTACCATAAGTCCCCTGAAACAAGATCAAGATTCTCCGAAAGCAAAGCAAAAGCAGAAAGCAAAACCCAAAGTCCACTTAGTATCCAGTGGATAAAAAACTCGTCCGTTTCATCTGTAATTCCTGCGACTCCATTTACCTGCGCTGGCAAGGAAAATGCGACCACTGTAATGCCTGGAACTCTCTGGAAGAGGAAATGATATCCAAAAGCAGCGTAGATTATACTTTAACTTCGCAAAAAGATCCCAAACTCCCAATTCCGATAGCTCAGGTTCCCTCGACCCAAGAATTTATCGTTCCAAGTAAAATTAATGAATTTGATAGGGTGCTTGGCCGGGGTTTTGTTAAAGGATCAGTGATCTTACTGGGCGGAGAACCTGGCATAGGTAAATCTACTTTAGGCCTGCAGCTTGCTCAGAATGTTGCCCGGGAAGGACTGGTGGTGCTGTATATTTCCGGCGAAGAATCTACCAATCAGATACGGTTAAGGGCAGAACGAATTGGTAAGGCTAATGATAAACTGCTTGTTTATTCCCAGGTCAATATTTTAAATATCCTTAAAGCCATCAAGGATTATAAACCGGAATTTATCATCCTGGACTCTATTCAGGTTGTTTACCATCCCCAGCTCCCTTCTATTGCAGGCAGTGTGAACCAGGTCCGGTATTGTGCCAGTGAACTTATATCCATTATCAAGGAAAAAAACATTTTTGGCCTTTTAATAGGGCATGTAACTAAAGACGGCAGCCTGGCCGGCCCTAAAGTATTAGAACATTTGGTGGATGTCATCTTGAATTTTGAGGGAGAAAGGAACCAGCAGTACAGGATTCTGCGCAGCTTTAAGAACCGCTATTCCAATACAAATGAAATAGGCATTTTTGAAATGCAGGCTGCTGGCCTGGCAGAGATCCCTAATCCTTCGGAACTGTTTATTGACAATGCCACATTGGCTAATGCAGGATCTGTAATATCCAGTGTCTTAAATGGGGATCGGGCAGTCCTGGTAGAAATGCAGGCGTTGGTCGTGAATTCCGGGTACGGAATGGCCAAGAGGACCTTTCTGGGCGTGGACAACAACCGGGCCAACCTGATGATCGCAGCCATTGAAAAGATATTAGGCTATAAGCTTTCCCAGCAGGATATTATCCTGAATATCATTGGCGGGCTGAAAGTAGTTGAGCCTGCCTTGGACCTGACAATTGTAATGGCCATAGTATCATCTTTATATGATAAGCCCTTAAAACAAAAGACAGGTGTTCTTGGTGAAGTAGGTCTTACCGGAGAGATAAGGCCTGTGCCGAATATTGACAAAAGATTAATAGAATTTGAAAAAATGGGATTTACAGCCTGTATCGTGCCGCATAAAAATTCCAAAAACTTAAAGACCAAACATAAAATGCAAATTTATTATGTAAAAAATCTCCGGGAAGCTGTAAAATTCTTATTGGGATCTGTTGCGAAATGCTAGAGAAATTTATGCCGAGTAAAATTATGTTCATATTTTCGTCTATAAAATTTGTTCGTAGCCTCAAGCTACGGGGAAATTTTATAAGCGGAAAGATGGCAAAATTTGCCGGCAGAAATTTCTTTGGTATTTTGCAACAGGCCCGATTGGAGAAAAATCAAGGATGAGTACCCAAGCCTTAGAGAATATTATCAATAGATTAAGAAGCGAAGAAAACCGTTGGGACGCTATTTTGGAACTAAAGCTTTTTGATGCTACAGACTATGTTTTTTATTTTATTAACCTCCTGACTGATAAGAACTGGCTCGTTCGCTGGTGTTCTATAGAAAAACTGGCAGATATCGGCAATGCCCAGGCAATTGCACCGCTTTTAGTTATTTTAAATGAATCTGATCCGCAATTAAGAAATTCAGCAGCCAAGTCCCTAGTTAAATTTGGCAAAGCTGCTCTTCCGGGTTTATTGATGCAATTTCAGAACCTTAATGTAGAAGTGCGAAAAGCTGTCTATAAAGTGCTCCATTCCCAAGGGGGAAAAATAGTCTCTGACCTGGAAGATGCCCTTAAAGACCAGAACTGGATAATATCCAACCGTATCCTGCACCTGATTTTCAATATCGGAGGTATGGAGGCCGAGCTGGTATTGATAAGTTCCTTAACCAATAAACTTGTACAGAAAAACTGTATTTTATTTCTAGCCCAACTAAAAACTAAAAAAGCGCTAAATCCCCTTTTTCAGATGTATGATCAACCCAATTTAAAACCTATACTGATTTCTGTTTTTAAATTTCTGGGACCGGATACCTGGCTCGAGCTGGTCGAGAAATTAAATGGCCAGGATTTAAATGATGCCAAAAAAGCCGGCAAGATCCTTATCAGGCTGACGCCAATGATCACCCCCTTATTACTAACAGCCCTAAAAGCCAGGGATACCAATAAAAAACGCATAGGAACAGTGCTGGATGTTATCCAGAAAAAAGAAGCAGCAAAATCAGGGAAAAAAACGGGAGAGAAAATAGTTATTAAATAACTTAGAGATTTAATTCTTGTCTTATTTTATCAAAAAAAGGAGTCAAAGGAGGAAGTTCTTCTTTGCAGACAGCCCAAACAATTTTCAAATCTACGCCAAAATATTCGTGAATTAATTTGTCTTGCATTCCTGCCATTCTTTTCCAGGGAATATCTTTATGCTCATTACGTAATTCATCTGGTATTTTCTTTGTCGCCTCTCCAATAACTTCCAGAGATCTTATTACCGCATTTATAGTTTTAGCGTCTTTTACAAAAGTACCTAAATTCATACCTTCGGTAAAATCCTTTATATTATTTGTTTCATTAATGATATCAAGAATAAAATCAAGACAGTTTCTATTGCTCATATCATTTCCACTTCATTTAATATATTCTTACCAATATTTAGTTTTAATGCCCCCTTAGAAACTAAATCAATTTTAAGATTCAGGTTTTCACTTAAATATTCTTCAAGCTCTAAGAACTTAAATAAGCCTACTGTTTTTGAGAAATCGACAAGTATATCTAAATCACTATCTTTTTTTTGTTCTTGACGTACATAGGAACCAAATATTCCAATAGCGTTCACATTATATTTCTTTGAAATAATGGGTTTTATTTTTAACAATACCTTTTTTATTTTCTCAGTCTCATTCATATATTAATTATATATAAATAAGAATTGTGTGTGAACAAAGTAGATAAATTATTAGAACTGTATATAAGGTTTAATCTTCTCTATTTTTTTTGCGCCAATACCTTTTACTTTTAAAAGGTCTTCAATGCTTTTAAAGCCTCCGGAATTATTTCTTTCTTCCAGAATTCTTTTAGCTGTACTAGGCCCTATGCCCGGAATAAGAACCAGTTCTGCCTGAGTAGCTGAATTAATATTAATAGGATTATTAATAGAGGCCGAATTTATTTTCTGGGAAGATTGTTTTGTTTTTTTAGGTTTTTTTAGCCTGTGTTTGCGCTTTTTTTGGAAAGGGATAAATAATCTTTTCCCATCTTTTAGTTTGACAGCCAAGTTCACCTTATCCAGATTAGCTTCAGGCAAAATACCGCCCGCAATCCGGACAGCATCCAGGCCTCGAATACCTTTTCTTAAGTTATAAACACCAGGATTTTTAACTGCACCGGCAATATGAACAATAATTAATTCAGTAGCTGCTTTTGGTAAAACATTAACAGAAGCAGCAAGGTCTTTTATATGGCCGGCTACTATGGGAGGTCTAGCGCCTTCCTTAATATAATCCGATGAAATAGGCCTGAACCTGGTTCTGTAGATTGTAACAACAGTACCGATTATTAAAATAATTATTATATAGATAAATATTTTTGTTTGTTCTTTAGAAAACACAAGCGCACCTTGTTAATAATATTTATTATGTAATAAATATATCCAATAATTGGATTATTTACTAGTAGAATACCTTTGGGAATCTATCTAGGGGGTTTTTAAGGGCAGGGCCCTTAAAAAAACCTTATTCCTAGTCTGTGAAGTGCGTAGCACTTCAAAAGACTGATGAAATACAAAGCAGGCGACAGAATAAGAAAGAGAATTATATAATAAATAATATTATGTTTATTGATACCCACGCGCATTTATATTTATGTAATAAAAAGTTATCTGAACTTTTAAAGAATGCAGGCCAGAATAATATAGAATATATTATTAATGTCGGTATTGATATAAAAACCAGCCTGCTCAGTTATGAGCAATCAAAAATATCCCATAAAATAATCCCAACAGCAGGCATTCACCCCTCATCATATAAAAATGACTCCCAATTTGATGAAATAAAAGAATTAATTAATAAATATAAATTTAAAGCCATTGGCGAAACAGGTTTGGATTATCATCACCATTACACATCGGTTGAAAACCAGAAAAAACTCTTCATCTTTCATTTAGGCCTGGCCAGAGAACATAACCTTCCTGTTATCATCCACAACCGGAAAGCAGACCAGGATATTTTGGAAATAATAAAAGATTATCAAGACCTGAAGATGGTTTTTCACTGTTATTCAACAGATGTTGATTTTGCCAGGGAAGTAGATCGGGAGGGCGTGTATTTTTCTTTTACAGGAAGCATTACCTATTCTAAAAAGGGAAAAGTAATTCGAACCGTCCAATACCTTCCTTTGGAAAAAATTATGCTGGAAACTGATTGCCCCTATTTAACTCCTCAAAAATATCAAGGCCAAGAAAACCAGCCTGCATATCTAATAGAAATAGCACAAAAAATAGCGGAAATTAAAAACTGTTCTTTAACCAAAGTAGCTAAGACAACTACGGAAAACGCCAAGAAATTATTTGCTTTTTAAAAACAAGGCCCTTAAAAACTCCCCTTTCCCAGGCTGTGAAGTGCACAGCACCCGCAAAATCAATTTAGGATCTTAAGGGCAAAGCCCTTAAAAATCTCTCATTTCCAGGCTATGAAGTGCGCAGCACTTCAAAAGCCTAAAAAAAAACAACCTTTTTCTTATCAAAAAATACTGATGGTATTATAATATGACTATGAAAAAAGAACCAAAAAAAGAAAAAGATATTTTTGATGATAAATTAACTCCCCCGCCAAAAAAATCCAATAAACTAAGAAAATACTTGCTGATGATCGTAATTGCCATTGCCCTCTACAGCATTCTTGTCAATATTCCGGAAAAGATCTCAGAGCGGGGGAAGGCGCCAACAAAAAAACGGAAAGGATTTCAGATAAAATCACTTTTACAGTTAAAAGCAAAACACAGCCTGGCTATCCCTAAAATAGCAGGCAAGATTCCTTTGGGGGGGAATGTCCAGCACCAATGGAAAAGTTACCGGTCCAGATTTGTCCTGATCCAGAAAAATAATGTCCCTATTTATGTAAAGCCGTCGTTTTCAGCAGACGTCATTGGCAAGCTGAATATGTCTGAAAGGGTAAGGATAGTATTTTTGAGCCCGGAAATGGTTGAATACGGTGAACAAAAGGGCCGCTGGGCTTTTGTTATGGACGAAATGAGCAAAGAGCCAATCGGCTGGATCCTGGACAATAATGTCGTATATAAAAATTCTTTTAAGCCTGTAAAAGAAGAATGGTACTTTAATTCGATCATTTTCAGAAAAGGCAGGTATTTTGCTAAATACAGTGTTACCGAACAAGGGAAGTTCACAGCTACTTGGGCGGCTTCTGGGAAAGGTATTTATTTGCAGGGTAAAACAAAGGGCAATATATATCAATATAATGACCTTATCTGGGCTAAAAAAAAACGGTCAGACGGATTTTATGATTTCTTTTATCTTGATGAAGCGGGTAAATTGCATGTAGAGCAGAAATTTAAAAAAAGCCTGCTTTCTACAGATATTTAGAGTCTGTCGCGAAATAGCGATAGCGCCAGGTAAATTTATGGCGAGCAGATTTTGCGACAGGCTCATTTAAGAGAAAGGTGAATAATATGAGTGAAATCAATGATATCTTTGCTAGGCAGGTACTGGATTCTAGAGGTAATCCCACTATAGAAGTAGAGGTAACAACAGAAAACGGTTTTTTCGGCAGGGCAATTGTGCCTTCCGGTGCATCTACAGGCACTAAAGAAGCTTTGGAACTAAGGGACGGGAACAATAAAGTGTATCATGGCAAAAGCGTTCAGAAAGCAGTATCCAATGTGAACTCTGCTATAAACCATAAATTAATTGGTCATGATGTTTGTGAACAATTACTGATAGACCAAATAATGATTGATTTAGACGGTACACCCAATAAATCAAAACTTGGTGCAAATGCAATATTGGGAGTTTCTCTGGCTTGTGCCAGAGCTGCGGCAGCTGCTGTTGGATTGCCATTATTTAAATATCTTGGAGGCCCTTTTGCGCATGTTTTACCAGTGCCGATGATGAATATTATTAACGGGGGCCAGCATTCTGATAACAATGTAGATATTCAGGAATTTATGATCATGCCGGTTGGTGCAAAAACCTTTTCTGAAGCATTGAGGATGGGGGCAGAGGTGTTCCATACCTTAAAAAAGGTTTTAAAGTCCAAAGGCCTTAATACAGCAGTCGGGGATGAAGGCGGTTTTGCACCTTCTTTGAACAACAATGAAGAGGCGATACAAATTATTCTGGAAGCAGTAGACAAAGCAGGTTATAAAAAGGGCAAGGATATCTTTATAGCCCTTGATGCAGCTGCCTCTGAGTTTTATGAAAATGGGGCCTATATATTTGAGGCAGAGGGCAAAAGCAGGTCAGCGGCAGAAATGGTAGACTATTATGTCAAGCTGTGTAACAAATATCCTATTATTTCTATTGAAGACGGCCTTGATGAATCTGATTGGGACGGCTGGGCATTACTGACCGGAAGGCTAGGCAAAGAGATCCAGATCGTAGGCGATGACCTGTTTGTCACTAATCCTGAAATAATCCAAAAAGGGATTGAAAACAATATTGCCAATTCAGTTTTAATTAAAGTAAATCAGATAGGTACATTATCAGAAACCATTCAGTCTATTAATCTTGCTAAACAATCCGGTTATACAACAGTTATTTCCCATAGGTCAGGAGAGTCTGAGGATACTTTTATTGCAGATTTGGCAGTGGCCTTAAACACAGGCCAGATTAAAACCGGTTCTGTTTCAAGGACAGACAGGATAGCCAAGTACAATCAATTGCTTCGTTTGGAAGAATCTCTTGGTCCAACGGCCTGCTATAAAGGCCTTAAAAGTTTTAATAATTTTGATAAAAAACAAATTATTTAGCTACTTTTTTTTAATATTTAGCATTCTTTTGCTTTTTTATATAAGCTCTATTGGAATAAAAAACATTTTCAGATATAATTCCTTTAATAAGGATTATCTTTCATTATCTAGCAACCTTAAAAAGGAAACTTCAACAAATAAGCTGCTTAATCAAAATATGAAAGCTCTAAACGATATCGATTTTTGGGAAGTTTCTGCCAAAAAAAGATTAGGTTTTATTAAGAAAGGAGAGGCAGTCTATAAGTTTATTTATAAATAAAAACTGCATATAAATATGACGGAAGATATTATTGGCAAAATTATTGAAGGGGAAGTAACAAATGTAACAAACTTTGGCGCATTTGTGAAAATACCTGAACTAAAAGAAGAAGGCCTTGTTCATATATCTGAAATAGCCGACCAATTTGTTGAAGATATAAATAAATTTGTCAAAATAGGGGAGACCGTAAAAGTAAAGGTCTTAAAACGGACTCCCAAAAACAAACTGGAATTATCCATAAAACAAGCTAAAGACAGTTCAGTAGAAGCGCAGCCAAGCGAAAAAAAACCACCGGCGCCAAAATTCCAATCCAAACCAAGCAAACCTGCTGTTGAACGAAATCCTAAAAACAAATTTGAAGAAAAGCTTTCTCATTTCATGAAACGGTCAGAGGAAAAGCTTATTGATATCAGACGTAACTTAAAGCAAAAACAAGGCATTACCAAAAAAAGAAAATAGTTCCTACCATTATAGCTTTTAACTGAAAAGTTTCTTCTAAAAAAATGAAATCAATTAATAATTTAAAATCTAAATATCAAGTTACCGGGATCTATAGTGAAGATCTGCTTTCATTTACCTACAGTGCAATTGAATTAGACAGTAAAAAAAAAGTCATTATTGAACAGTATAAAAAAGAATACTTGACCTCCCCTTTGATAGAGCTACTGATAAAAGCAACTGAGAAACTGATCTTAATCGACCAGGCAAATATTTTACGGCCTAAAGATTATTATTATGACGGCAAATCTTTTTATGTAATATCGCCTAGCCCGGAAAAAGTAATCAATTTAGAAGAATTTATTACCAAATACCCGCAAATAAGCTTAAAAAAACTATGGAAGCAAACTACCCAGATCATATCTGCTTTAATGGCCCTGGAAAAAAACAATTTGTTCCATGGCAATTTAAATTTAAACACAGTTTTAATTACTGAAAACCTGGATGTGAAACTGAGTAAAACCCATTTGCATTATTTAATTTATAAAACAATCTTTAAGCAATTGGAAGTAATAGATTATGCCATTTTCTATCCGCCGGAGTTCTTGCTTCACCAGAAATATTATCATAGTTCTGATATTTATAGTTTAGGGATCTTGCTGTATGTTATTTTTAGTAATAATTGGCCGTATAAATATACTTCCAATATTAAATATTTGAAAAAAGCCTTGTTAGCTGATCCATTACCGTTTAAAAAATCCAACCGCCTTATCCCTGAAAAATTATCCAAGGTTATCTCGTTGTGTATTAGAAAGAATCCTAAAGACCGGATTACATCTTTTGATAATTTTGTGCAAATTTACCGTAAGCCAGAGAATATTGAGGCTAAGTTGAACTTGAAAGTAGAAAAAGAAGAAAATATCGTACGGGATATGAAAAAATCTCTGGCTAGGTCCAGGGCAAAGAGCATTATCAAGACTATGAAATATGTTATGACAGCGCTGGTATTAGGAATCTTTTTCTTTGGCGGGTATTATTTTTACCTCAGTTATTTAACAGGGATCCCGGACAAGATGATCCCGGATGTAATAGGTTTGGAGAGGAACGAAGCTTTAATTGTCTTAAGAGATAACAAGCTGAATGGTGTGGTTGCCGGGAAAAGATATCATCCTTATATTCCTGCAGGCCAGGTTATCTCTAGCCGGCCGCCTAAAGACAGGCTGGTAAAGCAGAATCGCATAGTAAAACTATTTATTTCAGAGGGCACTAAGAAATATATTGTTCCAGACCTGATCGGCAGGAATGTTGATCAAGCTAAACAGATTTTACCTTCTTATATAAATCTCAATATTGCAGGGTATTTGTTCTCTTCGCAATTTGAAAAGGGCCTAATAATTAAACAACAGCCCACTGCTAATATGGGGATTATTGTAAGTGAGAATGTGAATATATATTTAAGCAAGGGATACCAGGTAGAAATACAGGTGTCAGAAGTAAAACCAGGTTTTTTTCAGAATAAAAGTAATTTGCGCAATATTAATATTTCTTTCTCTATTCTGGAAAACTGGCTTCCTCAGGAAGTCACTATTTATTTCAACCACAAAGATAATACTGAAAAACTATATTCCCAGCACCACTTCCCTGCCGATCAGGTAAATCTTTCTTTTGAGGTGGAGTATAAGGGATATATTGAAATATATTTTGACGGTGAACTAGGATTTAAAGAGCAGATATTGGATACTCCAAAAAAGAAGAATCCCTGGGACATTTCTGCTGATATTGCGCAGGAGAACAGAGGGCAGATATAGTAAAAAATAATGACTGATACTTCATTTTCTAAGTTTGAAAAAAAACTGATGCAAAAACTTTTACGAATAGCCGAGAGGAAAAAAGGCATTTCAAATCCTAATCCGGTCACTGCTGCAGCTATTGTAAAAGGCGAACAAATACTGAGTATCGGAAGCCATAATAAGTTTGGCACTCCACACGCAGAAGCCATTGCTTTAAAAAACGCCGGGCCAAAAGCCAGGGGCGCAGCTCTTTACGTGAATTTGGAGCCTTGCACCCACTTTGGAAATAATCCGCCATGTACAGACTTAATTATTGAAGCTGGTATTACTGAGGTTGTATATGCAGTAAAAGACCCAAATCCGCTGGTATCAAGGCAACCGGCAGATAAGGTCCTGAAAAAAGCTGGTATAAAAGTACGTTCAGGCCTGCAGGAGGACGAAGCTTTTTTATTAAATGAAGTATTTTTCAAAAACCAGGTCCTGGGTCTGCCTTTTGTAACTGCCAAGATCGCTATGAGCCTGGACGGTAAAATAGCCTTGCAAAACGGTGAAAGCAAATATCTAACCGCTGTCACTTCCCGCAAAGTTGTCCACAAACTGCGAAGAGAAACAGATGCAATGATAATAGGGATAGGGACCATCTTAAAAGACAATCCCTCGTTAAATGTCAGATATAATTTGGCCAAGGGCTACAAGAATCCGGTTAAAATTATCCTGGATTCCAAAGCGGAAATACCAATAACAGCTACTGTCTTTAATGAAAATCCTGATACAGATATTATTATTGCCACCTCAAAACAGAATATAGCAAATCCAAAATTCCGAAAGCTAAAGAAAAATATTCGTATTTGGGGCCTGGATTTAGATAATAAAGGTAGAATAGACTGGGATAAGCTATTGGAGAAAGCATTTGCTTTTGGCATTGGCTCAGTGCTGATCGAAGGCGGACAGAAAGTATACACATCTGCTTTAGAGAATAATATAATTGATAAACTGGACATATTTATCGCCCCCAAAGTCCTGGCAGGTGAAAAGTCTCTAGCTCCTTTTGCCGGGCAAGGAATTAGTTCTTTGGCCAAAGCCTATGAAATAAAAGACATGAAAGTGAAAAAAATATCGCCGGATATTCTGGTAAGCGGGTATCTACGCCATCCTAATGAATGGGTACCTAAAAAATAAAAAGGAGATGAATATGTTGAAAACATTAGATGTAATTACGGAAATTAATTTGCCGGAATTAAAATTATTCAAAAAAGGCAAGGTAAGAAATGTTTATGACCTGGGTGAAAATTTATTAATAGTTGCATCAGATAGAATATCTGCTTTTGACCATATCTTACCAAACGGGATCCCCCATAAAGGTGCGGTATTAACTGGGATTTCAGATTTCTGGTTCTCTAAAACAAAGGATATTATTGATAATCATTTAATCTCCACAGATGTAGCAAACTTCCCCCAAGAAACCCTGCAGTACAAGGACATTCTCAAAGGCAGGAGTATGTTCGTAAAAAAGACCGAATTAATCGAAATAGAATGTGTGGTCAGGGGATATTTGGCTGGATCAGGCTGGAAAGAATATCAGAAAGACCGTTCTGTTTGCGGTATTTCGTTACCTGCAGGATTACAATTGGCCTCTCCTTTGCCAGAGCCTATTTTTACTCCGGCAACTAAGGCAGCAGAAGGTGATCATGATGAGAACATTACCATTCAAAGAATGAAGGATATTATTGGAACAGAATTAAGTGACCTGCTGATTGAAAAAAGCCTGGCAATCTATCAGAGAGGTACAGGTATTGCTGAGGATAAAGGAATAATTTTAGCTGACACTAAGTTTGAATTCGGCATCATAGATAACCAAGTAATTCTAATTGACGAAGTGCTGACTCCGGATTCTTCCAGGTTCTGGCCTAAAAGCGAGTACCAGGTAGGCATCTCACCACCAAGTTTTGATAAACAGATCATCAGAGATTACTTGGAAAACACCGGATGGGATAAGAATTCACCGCCACCGCAGCTTTCTTCTGAGATAATCCAAAAAGCTGCCGCTAGGTATAATGAATTAAGAAAATTGTTACTTCAACAGTAACAGTTCTACTTCTTAATTAGCGTGGTGAAAGCTGCGCTACATATAAGATAAATTATGAGTCTGTCGCGAAATGCCAGGTAAATTTATGCCGTTAGAAATTTTTCTGGTATTTTGCGACAGGCTCATTATGGAATTATGGTGAAATTAATTGCTTTAATTTCCAAATTTTGGTTTTCGAATTTAATATAATGCCCGATAGCTAAAGTATAGTTGCCTGGCGCTAGAGTCTGAAGAGTGGATTTATTATCTGAAGAAACAAAATCATTTGGAAAAACAATATTGTCAGTAATATTTTGATTGATCTTTAGGGACCCTTCCACAATTATTTGCAAAGGGCTGCTGGTAAATTTATAGGCAATGCCTTCTTTTAAGTTAATCCAAAGCGGGCCGGCATTTTCAAAATTTTCTTTGCTTAAATGTCCTTCATAAATAGCGTAACAAAAGAAATCGCCTGGAGTAGGCATATGCCAGTATTGAACTTTATCACTCGCATTTTCCAGCTGGTAACAAATTTCAAAATCCTCACCGGATTTAAAGTCTTTTGTTTCAATATTATTTTGAATTAGAGAAACATTTGTTTCAATTATAATGATAATTTGGTCATTATCATTATTTAGAAATGAATTATGGGAGCATGCCATATTTAGGCATAAAACCATTATTATTAAAAATTTTAAAAATAATTTATTTATCATATCTATATAGTTATCGGAAAAAAGCAAAAAAAATTTCAGATATTCTTAGGAGCGAGTCAAAATACAAACTTTTGCAACAATCACATCTAAACTAATTGTTTTAAGAACTTTATGGCTGGACAAACTCTAATACCATCTGGTGTTTGATAGTCTCCCCCAAATCGATATTGATTAAGCTTAGCGCTGCCTGTAACTAATACCTTATTCGGCTAATACTTGATCTGTTAAATATCTTTTTTGCACCTGTTAATATTACTAGTTAGTTTCAGTGGTATCAAAATTAATCGCGATATATTTTCACCAGTATGTAAAATACTCTTGTCACAGCGCATTTCAAGTTCAGTGAAATAGTGTCTTATTATTGAGAATATTCTTGTAGAGACTTTAATTCTTTTAATGCTTCCATAACTGAAGATGCTACCTGCTTTGTTACTGTGTGTATATTTTTATAATTCCATTCATCATTATCTTTATAACGTTTATTCAAAGAATTTAGTTCCCATACAATTATCTTAAAACTAAAATTTTGATAATCAGTTTTTTTAGCTCTGTTAACAATCTTATTAACTAGCTTTTTAATATGCTTAATAATTTCTTCCTTACTAACATCCTCTTTCGAGCAAGTTTCAGGAATTATTCTTTTTTTGGGAGATAATTTATTCTTTTTTAGTCCTGTTTTTTTTGAATTTGGTATGCAAAAGGTACCAATTTTTGTTTGAAGTCCGGGTAACTTATCCAACTGTTGATATTCCAATGACGTTTTTTTAGGGGGCCTTTTCAGATTGTTAGCTCTAATCCAAGGATTAATCTGGTTATGAAAAAGAGTTCTTTTGCTATTCTTTTTAGATCCTAAATTGGGTTTGAACGGTGGTGCGTCATTTGTATTAATAGGATTAGTATTATATCTAACATCCGGTTCATTTTTTTTACTAGTAATGTTATTTAAAACCTCATCACTATTTTTGATATCTTTATTTATTTCTTTTACTTTTTCGGTTTTGTTTTTTTTGAGAAAATTAATAATAGGCTTACAGCAGCAAAAAATATCTTCAACACGCATAAAATATACTCCTTCAAATAAAGCTATCACTAAATTCTAACATAGGATTAACGTATTTCTATTTGTTTTGCTATTCTTGAAGTAAATCCATCCATTTTCTTCTGTCAATTAAAAAATAGTTATTTTTATTTGGGCTCTTCGCGCCCCTATTCCCAGCGCACGAGTGCGCTGGGTGAAAGAAAGAAGGCAGATTTAACTCACCCTCGTTCCCTCTCTTGAAAGAGAGGGACGGTAGACAGGGAGCTTCCGGAAATATTGATGAAAACTTTTTGTCGAGACTAAAGTCTCAGAGACCGGTGCGTAGCATCCCCCAGAGCAAAACAGGAAATTGGGCGGGGAGAAGAAAACAAAAGACAGAATGAAAAAAACCGGCACTGTAAAGACGTTGCACCGCAACGTCTCCTGTCTAACAGATAAAATGTACAGATGCAGAATCAAGAGAAGGAGAAGAACTGCCCTCACCCACGAAATAAATAAGAAAATATATGTTCAAACGCCCGCTCCCATTGAAAATCAACGGGAGAGATTCCGTGTTGAATGTCAACATAAAGATTG
>JBHPDY010000016.1:0-21003 GCA_042577605.1 Candidatus Margulisiibacteriota bacterium | reverse complement strand
ATGCTAGACAGCGCTAAAGAATTGAAAAGAAAAAACCTTTCATTTCAATTAATGGATATTAATCTTTTTAGAATTGAAAGAAAGTTTGACCTTATTTTTTCAAACGCTACCCTTCATTGGGTTAAAGACCATAATCAACTTCTGATGAATTGTAAAAAGCATCTCAATGAAAATGGGAGAATATGTTTCAATTTTGCAGGTGATGGTAATTGCGGAAATTTCTTTAGAGTTGTCAAAGATGTAATGGCTGAAGAAGAGTTTAAACCATTTTTTACAGACTTTAAATGGCCCTGGTTTATGCCCAGTGCAAAAGAATATTCATCTTTATTATCTTCTGTTGATATCGGGTTTACTGACATTGATGTCCGGGAAGAAAATAGAGACCGTTATTTTGCTGCTAAAGATGAAATGATTGCCTGGATTGACCAGCCTAGTATTGTACCTTTTTTAACTCATTTAGAAAAAAATGCGCCTAAACAGTCGATCCCTTCCCTGCAGAAACTTTTTCGTGATCTTGTTGTGTCAAAGATGATTGAGCTTTGTCAGCAAACTGACGGCAGGTGCTTTGAAACATTTCGTAGGATAAACGTTTTTGCTAGAAAAAATTGAATAGGCAGAAAATTATTTATGGCACAAGTAAAAATATTCGGATTAATAAAACAACTTCCCCAGATCAAAGATAAATTATCTGATCTTATCCATTCCGCTTTAATGGAAGTATTTGAATTACCGGAAACAAAACGTTTCCAGAGATTTATTGGCTTGGGACCTGGGGATTTTATTTTTCCGAAAGATAGGTCAGAAAATTATTTGATTATAGAGATTAGTGTTTTTGAGGGCAGATTAAAAGAAACTAAGAAAAAGCTTATTACCTTACTTATTAAGAGTATTTCTAAAGAACTAAATATACACGAAAATGATATTGAGATCACAATATTTGAAACTCCGAAATCTAATTGGGGGATCCGCGGTCAATGCGGGGATGATCTAGCTTTGAATTATAAAGTAAGTATCTAAATTTATACATTTCTAAATCGTGCGTTTTTTTCTATGGCGCTCTTCTACTCATTTATATGATCCTGCCCCCCCCCTTTTCTGATGCCTATTTTACATATATAATTATGTGATATTTTCTCAAAAATACATATGGAGGTTTTAGATTTATGGGTAAAACATTAACACAGAAGATTTTGGAGAACCATTTAGTTACTGGTTCTTTTATTAAAGGGGAAGAGATTGCGATCAACATAGACCAAACTCTAACCCAGGATGCCACTGGGACAATGGCTTATCTTCAATTTGAAGCTATTGGCATCTCTAGGGTAAGAACTGAATTAAGCGTTAGTTATATCGATCATAATACTTTGCAAAGTGATTTCAGAAATGCGGATGACCATCGCTTTCTTCAATCAATTGCTAAAAAATACGGCATCTTCTTTTCTAGGCCGGGAAATGGCATATGCCATCAACTCCATCTGGAAAACTTTGCCCGTCCAGGTAAAACCCTGATCGGTTCAGACAGCCATACTCCAACTGCGGGCGGCGTTGGCTCAATTTCAATCGGAGCCGGAGGACTAGATGTGGCCGCAAGCATGGCTGGCATGCCGTTGCGCTTAAAATGCCCTAAAGTGCTAGGAATTAAATTGAGCGGGCAACTTCAAGATTGGGTGTCTGCAAAAGATGTGATTTTAGAAGTATTGAGACGCCTTGATGTTAAGGGTGGAGTCGGTTATGTTCTAGAATATTTTGGAGAAGGCATAAAAACTCTTTCTATTCCTGACAGAGCTACTATTACAAATATGGGCACAGAGACCGGCGCTACTACTTCTATTTTTCCAAGTGATGAAATTACCAAAGCATTTTTACAAGCTGAAGACAGAGGCAGTGACTGGCAAGAGATGAAGGCTGATCCAGATGTCGAATACGACAAGATTATGGAAATCAATCTTTCAGAAGTTGTTCCTTTAGCATCCTGTCCTCATAGTCCCGGATCCGTAAAACCAGTGAGTGAGCTACAGGGTTTGGAAGTTCAGCAAGTTGGTATCGGAAGCTGTACGAATTCTTCATTGAGAGACTTAAAGATTTCTGCTCAAATATTAAAAGATAAAACTGTTGCTGATAATCTTCATCTAATAATTAATCCTGGATCCAGGCAAGTTGTAAGCCATTTAGTGGAATCCGGCGAATATAATTATCTAGTTGAAGCTGGCGCTAGAATGATGGAAAATACCTGCGGAGCCTGTATTGGTATGGGTGCAGCACCATCTTCCGGAGCTGTAAGTGTGCGTACATACAACAGAAATTTTGTAGGTAGAAGTGGGACCAAAGATGCACAAGCATACTTAGTAAGCCCGGAAACTGCAGCTGCAACAGCTATAATGGGCAAGCTTACAGATCCGAGAAACCTTGGTTCTAATTACCCCAAAATTGAAATGCCTGAAAAATTCATTATCAACAAAAATATGATCATTAATCCGCTTAATCCTGAAGATGCTTCTAAAATCGAAATCACAAGAGGCCCGAACATAAAGGAACTTCCGGACTTTAAACCTTTACCAGCTGTTCTGGAAGGCGAAGCTCTTTTAAAGGTTGAAGACAATATTACAACTGATCATATTATGCCGGCCGGTGCGAAAATTTTACCTTTACGAAGTAATATTCCGGAAATATCTAAATATGTTTTTGAAGTAGTTGATCCAGCATTTCCGAAACGGGCTATTGAAAAGAATGGCGGATTCGTAATCGGAGGCGAAAATTACGGTCAGGGCTCTAGTAGAGAACACGCTGCTTTGGCCCCTAAATATTTGGGTGTTAAGGCGGTTATCGTGAAATCGTTTGCCCGGATCCATTTAGCAAATCTGATCAACTTCGGCATAGTTCCCCTTACATTCAAACATGCATCTGATTATGATCAGGTCAGCCAATCTGATCAACTAGAAGTAATAATCAATGATCTAACTGAAAAAGAAGTAGTGTTGAAGAATAAAACCACTGGCAAAGAAATCCTCCTGGCCCATGAATTATCGAAACTTGATGCGGAAATATTAAAAACCGGCGGTAAACTTCCTTGGATAAAAACTAAAATAAGTTAGTTTTTCTTTAATTCGTGCGGCTTCCGCCGCACGAATTAATGTCTACTATCAGCTTTTTTGATCTTATTTATGATCTCTTCTGATCTTTCGGACAACAAAAATTCCTTGGTAGATTCCGGCAGAAAACCCAAAATTGAATCAAGTGAATCTTCCTTAACCGCCTGCCTTACTTTCGAAGCGCTGATATAATTGGTTTTTGAGCATATTGTTTTTCTTTCAATCTCAATTAATTTAATGCCTGATTTAGGCAATATATTTTTCATTGCAGTGTTATAGAAGGCAGTTGTATTGCAATAGACTTCTGTCCCTACATATCTTTTCTTAATATTTAAAACAGGCGCTAAATATTTAGCAAAAATCTTCACATCTATTTCCGTTTGTTTCTGGGAAATAGCGTCTTGTGATTCATTTTTAAGAAAATATGCAGGAAATGTACCGCCGGAAACCACATATCTATCCCCGCGGACCATCACAACATTTTTCAAATGGCATATTCCTTTTTCAATTAGTTCCCAACGTATTTTAAACGGAAAAGCAGACCTGTCTTCTTCTACCACAAACAAATATACAATCTCGTTTTCCGCGGCTGCCTTTTCGATTAAATATTTATGCCCGTTTGTAAAGGGATTACAATTTACAACTACCGCAGCAATATTTTCAGTTTTTGCCTTGACTTTTCTGGTCAGAAGATATTTTTGATAATCACCAATGGAAGTATAGCCAAATTCTAAAACTGCATATAAAGGCTCAGCTGTGACTAGTTTAGCAAATCCAAGTCCCTCAAAATATTTTGCGCTTTTGGGGTGGGTATATACAAATATATGGCCTGTTTTTTTTATCAGAATATCAGTTAAGTGTGTAACTATTTGGGCGAATGCAGGTGTTTCTCTAAACTTAGGGGAAACTACCACATATTTTAATATTTCACCTTGGAAAGATCCTGTACCAATAATATCCCCATTAAGATTAGATAATAGCATTGTATATTCTACTGAGCTCACATCATAATCAAATCCTAAGGGATCAAGAAATGTTTTTACCAGATTCATATCATATTTATTTTCTAAATCTAATTTTTCTTCCCTATAATCTGTATTTTCTACTGCCATCTAATCCTCCAGATTGGATTTATTCCCATAATGATAGTTTACCAAACTTAAAAAATAAGTAACTATAAGAAGGTCTGCCGCACCACCAGGAGAAATATTTTTTCTCAAACAAAATAAATCTAATTTTTTTAGCTCTTTGCTATCAAATCCATGTTTTTCAAAATCTATTTTAGTTTTTTTTACTAGTTTTCTAAATTGATTGAAAGTCTTTAAATCAGAACGATATAATATATTGCTGTCTTTACAATTTGCCATTATTCCCAGAAGAGCGTTCATTAAAGCCTTATTAATACTAATTGTATTTTTCTGCTGTAGGATATTTCTGAGTTCCTTCAAACCATAATTAAAAACGGTTGGCAAACCCTTCTCGATTTCCCATCTTACTCCGCTTTGAGGAAAATGCTTTGCGCAGTACTCTCCATGAGTTTCATTCTTAAAAGAAGGTCTCTCTAATTTAGATATATTTTTTACTGCTTTTTGCAAATAACTTTGAAACTTTTTCAAATCAAATCCATTATTTTGTTTTAATAAATAAGCTGTTACAAATACACTTATCCCTAATGTGAAAATCACACCTTTTTGAGTATTTATATTCTTTGTTTCCTTAAACATCTCTTCTTCCATATAAAGGCCAATAAACCTGAACTTCGGCAAAGCATCTTCATAAGTTAATTTACTTTGGCAAGTATATCCTTGTTGTGCAATCTGATAGAAAAAAGGTGATAGCGCAGCTGTTGAATCCAGAAAGAGCCTATAATCCATATCCTTGTGTGCGCCACTATGCAAACAATCAACTAATCCTGGTTTTGGCCCTAAAGATATCTCAGAAAGAATGGATTTTATGGCTAAACTTGACAGCTTCCGACATATTGAATTCATTCTATACTTATCAAGGTATTCTCTTATGAGATTATCAATATGCTTCCTCAATACATCTGGCGTATGATTATTTGCCCTAATACATTTAATTGCCGGTGTATTTGGACATATGAAACATGTTTTAGCTTTTCCTGAAGAAATCATTTCACATCTTGTGTCCATAATATCTAAATCAATGATCCTGCCAACAGATAAGTTCTGTTCAAATTTTTCGCATAACGCCTTTATTTCCCCAGGGCTCTTATTGCTATTCTTAAGTGGCAGCAAATAAAAACACCCCGCTGGATCAATTCTACTTACCGCTTGTTCTTCGAGATATAAAATACGATGCGCAAGAAGATATTTTAATAATTGGCCCTTAATCACATGAAATAATTCTTCATATAAGGGAATTGTTTTGGGATATCCAGGGATATTAAAAGTTAGGCTAAGATTAATAAGGCCCTTTTTAGAAAAACTTTTTCTTAAAGCAAATCTGCTCTCCTTTGCCTGGAGCAGATCATCTAATATTGTTGTCATAATCTAATTAGAGATTTTTCACTTGTCTAATTACATCTATAACCGTGCCATCCCTGTATTCTATTACGCCAACTATTTTGTCAGTATATTCTACTGGTCTTTGTGTGCTGACTATACTCTCTACTTCTTTAGCGAGGTCTTTAATATCAATAGTTTTTAATCCAGCATCGTTTAATCTCTTTTCAAGGTCTTTATATAATGGATTAACACAAATACCTCTTTCTGTTACGACTACATTGATGCTTTCTCCCGGGGTTACAATATTATTAACTTTATGCTTAATTATGGGCAGTCTTCCTCTAAATGAAGGACAAACTGCAATTGTTAGTTTTGCGCCTGACGCAGTATCAGAGTGGCCACCGGAAGCACCTCTTACCTCTCCTAAGGAGCCAGTGATAACATTAACGTTAAAATCCGTATCGATCTCTAAAGCTCCTAATACCACTACATCTAACTTGTTTGTCATGCATCCCTTATTAAACGGATTAGCATAAGCGTCAGCTGGTATCTCAATGTGTTTTGGATCATTTAATATTGAGCTGCTTACGGCTGCGTCAAAAGATTGCACATCAAATAGAGTTTTAAATAATCCCTCATTAAGCATTTCCACACAATATGAGGTAATACCTCCCAGAATGAAATCACCTTGGATTTCTTTCTTCTTCATTATTTCCCTGATAAATTTTGCAACTGCTAATGATGCGCCTCCGGCACCTACTTGAAAAGAAAAACCAGGTTCTAAATATCCGGAACATTCTATTACTTGAGCAGCTAGACTAGCAATTTTCAAATCCATAGGAGTGCGAGTGATCCTGGTCGTACCTGAAGCTATTTTTTTAGCGTCTCCAATAGATTCAACTTTTACTACAGCATCTACAAACCTTTGCTGAAAAAAGAACGGGAAACAAGGATAGTCTACTAAATTATCCGTTACTACAATGACGTGCTTTGCGTATCTTTCATCTGATGCAGCATAACCCATAGAACCGAATGCCGAGGGCCCAAAACTACCTGTTGCATTACCTTCACAATCTGCGGCAGAAGCTGCAATAACTGCTAAGTCAATATTTATTTTTCCGGTCTGAACAGCTCTTACCCTGCCCCCGTGCGAATGTATAACAGCTACTTTTTTAAGGATTCCCTTTGATATTGTTTTACCAACATTACCTCTTATTCCAGAAGACCATATTTTGGTTATGGTCCCATCTTCAATATATGGAACAATTGCTTCATGGGCCCCGGTAAGTGAAGATGAGGCTAATGTAATATCTTTTATCCCCATTTCAGCTAAAATCTCGATGACTGGGACCAATACTCCATCTCCACCCCGCAAATGATGATGAAAGGATACGGTCATCCCATTTTTAGGATTGCTTTGGGCAACAGCCTCTTTTAATGAAGCTAATTTTTTATCCCTGTGTGGTTGGACTGCCTTATTTGGCGGAGGAACTGTTTGCTCTTCTAAAATACCCTGGCTTAATTTTTCCCAAGCACCTTTAAAAGGTTCCACTTTTCCATATCCTTCAATAAATTCCGGAAGCTCTATCCCTAAACTATTTTTTATTTTTTTCATTAATAATCAATCCCTTGCTATTAATTATTTATTAATATCTTTTTCATCAAAACCCGCTAAAACCAAAACATGCCTTGCTCTAGCTACTACCGGGGCATCAATCATTTTCCCGTCTAAGGCAAAAACTCCTATACCTTGTTCTTTATGTTCTTGATACGCTTTTATGATCTTAAGTGCTTTTCGCACCTCTTCTTCCTTTGGTGTAAAAACATCATGGATGATGTCAATTTGTCTTGGATTAATAACTGCTTTTCCAGTAAATCCTATTTTTTTGATATATTCAGTTTCTTCTCTCAACCCTTCATCGTCATCAACATCTGCATATATTGTATCCAGAACATCTATATGACAGGCTTTAGCTGCTAAAACTATTCTTTTTCTAGCGTAATCAATTCCAGCTCCGTCTTTAGTTTTAGCTATGTTCATATCAGCTGTTAAATCCTGGCCCCCAATAGAAATTGCATCTACTCTAGGAGACGCGGATGCTATCTCAAACGCATTATGTACACCCAAGGCTGTTTCAATAAGGGGATGAATAGACATTTTATTATGCGGTAATTTATGTTTCTTCTCGATTTTCTCAATAATCTTTATTACTTTATCCACATCTTCTTTGCTCTCAACTTTCGGAACCCTGACAGCATCTGGTTGTAAAGGGACAATTTCTTCCAGGTCTACTTGGCCAAAGGGTGTATCCAAACTATTGATCCGTACTGTTACCTCTGAATCATAAAAATTAATTGTTTTCAGCATATTTCTAATTAAGATTCGAGCAGCATCTTTTTGGTTTAGCGCAACAGAGTCTTCAATGTCCAACAATAAACCATCAGCTCCATAAACACCGCCTTGCTGTAGCATCCCAGGATTATTTCCCGGGATATATAACATTGTGCGTCTTCTTTTGAATTTATTTTCCATATTTCATTCCCTTCTTAAAAAAGAGCTAAGCCGTTTTTATAAGAATGTTCCTTTTTCTTGGCCTAAAGAACGTAGAACAGCTGTTTCTACTCTCGCCCGTACTGTGGCATCTAAAGCCCCTTTATCTTTAGCTATAACATTAACATCATTAATATCATACTTATCAAGAATCTCAGTGATTTGAGCCTTAACTTTATCTCCATATTCATATATTACTGCTGACTCTAATTCAATTTTTCTTCCACTTTTATCCGGCGTTTTTTCTATTAGAACCATAATATCGCTTGATTCAAATGTTCCGGCCTGAGCATTAAATTGTATTTCCATATTTTTTTCCTTAACAAAAATTTAATATAAAATATGCTTGATGCAAATAATATGCCAATATTATATAGCCTCAGAAGTATTTTTCAAACCTAATTCTTGTAATCCTTCAGTTTTTTGAAGTGCTACGCACTTCAAAGACTGGAAATAGGTTTATTTAAGGGCTCCGCCCTTAAGATCCCATGATAATTAAGATTACTAATTTTATCCTATATTTTGATTATATTAACCTGAAAAATCCATGAAATGAAGGGAATGGCCTAATTCAGCAATCAATTTATGCAGTATAAATTAATTACTTCAACTATTTTTGAAAAAATGTTAATTTTGGATTATGTCCTCTGATACAAATAAGTTAAAACAGTTATTAGTTGAAAAAGGAGCAAGTATTATCGGTTTTGCAGACCTAAAGGAAATTCCTCCTCAAAACCGGCATAATCTTAATAGCGGTATTTCTATTGCGGTATCATTGGATAAACGCATTGTTTCCCAGATCATCTCAGGCCCTTCTGAAGAATATTTGGTAGAATACAATAGAATAAATGATAAACTTAACCAGCTTGGCCAAATAGCTTGTGATTTTCTAAGCAACCTGGGGGCTAAGGCAATTTTTTTTCCGAGTACTATTAAACTACATGATAAAGACACGCTTAATACCCCTTTACCACATAAAACCGTTGCTACCAGAGCAGGCATAGGCTGGATTGGTAAAAGCGCTCTTTTAATAAATAAAAAATATGGGGCTGCCATAAGATTGACCAGTGTATTAACAGACCTAACTTTACCAACCGGCACGTCTATCAATAAATCTTATTGCGGCAGCTGTCAAAAATGCGTTACCAGTTGTCCCGGTAAAGCAATACGTGGGAATAATTGGAAACTTAATTGTGAAAGGTCATTTATATTCGATGCTTTTACATGCCGGCAAACAGCTTGGGCCTTAACAAAGCAATTCATTGGACAACCTTTAACGATTTGCGGGATTTGCATTTCTGTCTGCCCCTGGACTCAGAAATACATTAATGAATGAACTGATATTTTCTGCAATCTTATTTTTCATTGGTATCATTACCAGCTTTATCAATGCTATGGCAGGCGGAGGATCTGTTCTCACACTAGGTGTGATGATGCTAATGGGTATAGATGGAGCGGTTGCCAACGGGACGAATAGAATTGGAATATTATTAGGCGCCATCTCTGGTGTATTAGCATATAGAACAGAAAAATACTCAAATATAAAATTAAGCTTGATCTTTGGTTTATGGGCAATACCCGGAGCCATAATCGGTTCATTAACAGCCGTAAATGTAAGTAATGCATTATTCCAGAAAATCCTGGCAGTTGTAATGATCTTTGTTTTAGCTACCTTGTTTATACCAAAGCGGATGACTGATGGTGTAAATAAAAAACAATTGCGTTTTCTGGTTTATCCGGCTTTGTTCTTGATTGGTTTGTATGCCGGCTTTATTCAAGCTGGTGTGGGATTTTTACTTATGGCTGCTTTAAGGCATTTTTTAGGCATGAATTTAGTGCGTGTTAATATGCATAAACTTTTTATTACAATGGTTTTTTCGGTTCCGGCAATTATTGTTTTTAGTTTGAACGGGAAAATAATCTGGTTTTATGCCGTGTCTTTAGCCGCCGGTAATCTAATTGGTTCCTGGGTTTCTGTAAAATTTTCTATTAAAAAGGGCGAAAAAGCTATAAAAATCGTACTTGCGGTTGCTATGGCCCTTATGGCGGCTAAGTTTTTGTTTTAGGTTCTGTCGCGAAATAGCGATAGGCCCTTTAACTCTATTTTTTAGTTCTTCTTCTATTAACCATCAGAAACTGGAGATAGACCACTATAAACAATACAATCACAAGCAGGACCATAGGAGCATAAGGACTCAGGTTAGCTACAAATTCATAAAGCTCTCCTAAAAGCATGGCCCAAATAATAGTCGCTATGTATGTAGCAATAAAAACCGCGGCCAGATTTATCCACCAACGAAATCCTAATAAATAGCCAATGATGGCACCAATTAAGGGGCCAGTCATCCAGAAAGGGAACCAGACAAAGATAAAAAGCCCTATCAATCCGAATTTATTAATCTTGTCCCGATGCCTCTCTGCAGCTCTGGTTAGACGGCTCATAAACCTTTTAAGAGGAGAGAACACCAGCAACCTTTGCCAGCTAAAAACAAAAAGCGGATAAAAGAATAAAACCAATATGGTTTCAATAAGCATATTAATAAAAACCACTAAAAAATGCCCCATACCAACTGTATACCCAAAGGACATTGCTGCCGCACGCCCAAAAATAATATGAACAGCGGTCATACCAATAAGAAATTGAAATAATCTGGGGGAAAAAACATATGTCAAGAATAATCCGGCACAATAAAGCACTACTAATGCTACGCTGGCTAAGAGGATTTTACCTTCTATGGTGGAGAAGACATTGCGCCACTTAGAACTGCTTTTCTTTTCCGAATTGTTGTACATACTAATATTAAAACACAAATAAAATGTGGTTGCTTTTTAAGCTGTAATACTTGAATTTATGGTTGTTTTTGTATACTTTAATATGGCTGGCCTAACCTAGGCTTTGGAAAATATATTGTTAATAAGGAAAAACATATTTTTATAAAATTAAATGGCGCGGAAATAGAGGTAGCCTCTGATAAATCCATAAAATTTCTGGTTGAGGAAAAATGCAAAAATCCTGATCATGTTGTGGTGGAGCTGAACCAGGAAATAATAAAACAGGCCGATTGGGAAATGACTATCTTAAAGAATAATGACCAGCTGGAATTAATTGCCTTTGTTGGCGGCGGATAACAATACAATATAGATAAAAATAAGAATAGGGATTCAACTTGGGAAAAAACGATTTTAGTCATATGTTAAGAAAAAACTATTTCTCTGATAAAGCTTGGGCAAAGATCCAAAAGACCAGGATTGGGATTGCCGGGGCTGGAGGACTTGGTTCCAATGTTGCTGTTGCCCTGGTGCGGAGCGGTTTTAAATATTTTGAGATAATTGATTTTGATAAGGTTGAATTATCAAATCTGAACCGCCAGCAATATTTTTTACCTCAAGTTGGGAAGTTTAAAATTGAGGCTTTGAAAGAAAATCTGCTGTCAATTAATCCTGATCTGGACATTACTGGACATACCATAAAATTAACAAGCCAAAATGCTCTGAACTACTTTGCAGATTCGGATATAATCTTCGAAGCTTTTGATAAAGTTGAATTTAAAAAACTTATTCTTGAAGCTTACGGCAATACCAAAAAAATCATTATTTCCGGAAATGGCATGGCTGGCGCCAGTAATAAAAATGAATTGAAGATCAGAAAAATCAGTTCTTTGCATTTTTTAGTAGGTGATGGAGTTTCTTCGGTTTCTGAGGAACCTGTATTCGCGCCTAGGGTTGCGGCTTGTGCGGCCTTGATGGCTTCTGTAGCTTTGGAAATAATAATTGGAAATGATTATCAATAACTTATTAAGCTATGCTATCGTCTTTCGCGACATACAAGACAAATTTCTATCTCGATTCAATATTACTTGCTTGTGAAGTATAATAATTATTAATTATGCTAAAAGATACAATTATTCCTTTGATCGACAAGTATTTTAGAACTTGTCCGGTAAATAAAGCTTATCTATTTGGTTCGGTTGCCAGGGGAGAAGAATCCAAGGATAGTGATATTGATGTTCTGGTAGAATTAGATAGAACCAAACCAATTGGATTGGAGTTTATCGAAATGCAAATCACTCTTCAGAAATTACTGCACCGCAAAGTTGACTTAGTAACAAATAAAGCATTGTCAAAATATATTAAACCATATATAGATAAGGAAAAAGTACTGATATATGAAAAATAATAGTGGCGACTACGCTAGAATAAATCATATTCTTGATGCAATCTCAGAAATAGAGAATTATGTAAAAGATAAAAATTATTCACAATTTAAATCGAGTTCCCTAATAAGATTTGCCTCTGTAAAGCAACTTGAAATAATTGGGGAATCCGCAAATCATCTTTCCGATAATCTTAAAAAGCAGACAAATAATATCCCATGGGAAATAATTATTGGCCTCAGAAATTTTCTTGTTCATGAATATTTTGGTATAGATGCTGAGATTACTTGGGCTATAATAAAGAACGATCTTCCGGAATTGAAAAAGAGCATAAAAAGCCTCCTAGCAGAAAACACTCAAATTATTCAGTAGTTATAAAAGGCTTCTTTTGTGATTCTTTTTTTTATTAAGACAATATATTATCTGAAATTTTTTTGGTTTTTGACCGATAAATATATGAATCACAAATAACTGTTTTGCTTTAATATAGATCTAGTTATTTATTAATTCGCTCTGTTTGTACAGTGCAAAGTAAATTAACTTATGGAGTTATTGATGAATATGAAAACTCTTGAATTGTTTCTTAGAAAAATTGTTTCTGTAAAGGATGTTGCTGCTGAAGCTACCACTTCCAAACCTGCTTCAACTTCAAAGGCAGATACTACCAAAAAATATTTTATCGGCAGTGATTTGGATAAGAAATTCAATAAAGCTGTAGAAATATATAAAATTTTAACAGATATTGAATTTTGGCTTGATCCTTCTAAAGGGAAAGAATCTTTCGATCTACTTAAGAATTTAAGTGTTTTTAAAGATTCCAAAAACCAAAAAAATTTCAAGGACTCGGGACAAGGATTAATGTATGAAGGATTGAAAAATGAAGCGCTTATAATTTTATTAGATAAAAATAGGGCGTTTCTGATTGAGATTCCTTATATGTTAGCTGATCTTAAAAATAAACTATCTTGCTTAGATTTATTGATGAAGTATGCTCCGTCATCTCATACATTAAACGAAAATTACAGTAAAAAACCATTTATTACTTTTATTAAGATATCTTTAGAAATTATTGAATCTTTCAAACAAGATAGAAAGCAGGTGAATACAGCCAAAGAAAAACTTAAATTAATAACTGAATTAAATTTATCCAATATATTAAAAAATAAAGATAAATTAATTAATAATTTTGCAATCAATACTCTAAAAATGACTAAAGAGGCATTAACTAAATTTAAAATAGCTATTAGATTAAGTTTTCACTATGAAAAGTATAATGAATTAGCACAGACTTTTTACCAGATGTATCCAAATGAATTCAGCAAAAATGATTTCATATGCTCTAATGACTATACAAAAGATGTTAAAACTTTTCTTTCTAACAAAAAATTCAGTCAAGTAGAATGGGAAAAACTGAAAAATAAATCAGAAAATGTCGCGAAGATACTAGCACAATCCCTACTTTTATTCTTTGCAAAAACATTTGAAATATTGCTCAAAGCCCAAATATTAAGTATCTATTCTTTTGATCCTAAAACTAAATATAAAAAACATATAATTCCTAAAATTCGCAATTTTGTTAAAGATTTTGGCTCAAAGTCTTTTTCTTTAGAAGAATATTTACTGATATTTATCCCCCCAAAAACATATGAACTGGTTAAAAAAAATAGAAAGCTTAAAAATAATCAACAAAAATTCGAGATCACAACAACAGCTTTAAAATTTCAGCTAGAAAAAATAGAAAATGAGTTTAAAATACTTGAAAAATATTTCGATGCGAGTGGTGGCTATATATCAAAAAGGATAAAAAAAGCAGAAGCTGCTATTAATGAAAAAAAAGATGAAGCAGAAACTCTAAACCAACCTGAACCTGATACTGTTATCAAAGAAATGCTTTCTCTTGTTAAATACTTTAAAGACTTACAAAAAGAATTAGAAAGTAATTTTCTTACTGTTGGAAAGGTTCGTTATAAAACATTATTTTCTCATGGAGAAATAATTAAGGATGATGGTTATTTTGATAGTGAAATTGAGTCTTACAAGGGAAAAGAGGATTCTATTAAATCTCAATTTGAAGGCAAAGTACCAAATTTGAATAAATCTTTTCAATTGGTCTGCCAGAGACTACAGAAAGATTCAGTTTGGAGTGAGAGCTACCTTTCGGTAATATATTACAGGCTGAAAGTTTTAGATAAAATTAAGATTGAAGGCTGTGATGCTTATTCGTTTATACAGCAATACCTATTTGTTCTAATGAATACGGCAAAAAAATCAAATATACAGAAAATAACTCTCGATACAAATATATATAATAAATTATCAGGAAACTCTTATTATGAGATTCATGAAAAAGACCGGGAAAGGGTTGAGGCCCTTATCTCAAACAGCTGTGTTCAACATATTTTTTATCTAATTCACAAGAATTTTTCATGGAAAAAGAATAAATTTAATGTTTCTCAAATTCCTACACTTGCTAAATTTATGCGTAGTATGATTTATATAGATCGAAAAAAATTGATAGAATCTAATCTTGCTAACTTTAAATTATTATTTCATCATGTCTTAAAGCCAGGAACTAAACTTAACTCTAATAAAGTAAAATTTTTGAATTTCTTAGAGGATTGTAAAATTATATTTGAGTTCGTTGCAGAAGATGCCCCAAATATATACCAAAGTGAAGAAATAACCTGGAATTCTTCATATTATTCTAAATTGCTATTAGGTCTTACAGAAAAATATATACAAGAAATCCTACAAAAAAAGCCCAAACCTTTTTCTTTCTTTGCTCTTACGGTTTTGTTGAAAGTGATTAAAAAGGAACATGCCTTTAGAAAAAAAATAACTAGTGTTGAATTTCCTCATAGTTATAAAGAAATTGATGAATTTTACAAAAAAATTAAAAAAAGCATCAGAAATATAAATATTGCGCCAGGAAATATATTTGAAAAGAGGTGCTTTATAATAGCCAGGGCACAATTCTTGGAGCAAGACCTGAAAAAATATGGGGATGAGTTTAATTATCTGTATGAATCCCTTATATATCTATTCACGAGCAAACTAAGAATAAAAGCAAAAAAACTATCTGAATTATCGGTAGATAATATTAATTCATTTATAAAGAAGGGCTTTGATGTTACCCGCATTATTATTGTTTTTGATTTATTGCTTTATGTTTTTAATAAAATTATTAAAGCTGGTAATGTAAGCGACAAAAAAATAGTGAAAGAAGTTGAAGATCTTAATTCTTTTATAAAGAACCTGCAGGATTGGAGCAAGTCAAAATATGAAAAATCACAAAAATATCTCATCTTAGAAGACCCAACATTAATTGAAACATTCAAACTATATTTCAGTCGCTTTCAAGAAAAATTCGCACAAGGAAATAGTAGGGATTGTATTATAGCGCATCAAGCTGCTCTAGAGAGTGTTGCTAAGCGAACTGTTCGGGGATTAATAAAAATCTTGATGGTTTTTAAACCTGAGATGGAGCTTGATTTGAAATTCAAAATTATACATTTAGCAGAATTATTAAGAGATATTTCTAAGAAAGCAAAGGAATCAAATAATGTAGAAGACTTACAGCTAATGCAATATATTAATGATTTCTTCACTGGTTTATATTATCAATGGAAAGGGAATGTGGATCCACTACATGGCCATGAGGAGTTAAGGGCAAAATATTTTGAAGTTTTTATTCAAAGGAAATTATCCAAACAGCTAAAGCTATTCCGCTCAATCCTTGCTGATTCCCGGAATGTCTATTCATTAAAAGCTCTTATTATTAATTTTAATGGTTACATTATTGATGAAAATGCAAAGCCAGAACAAGTTACTGAAAATTTTACATATATTTTAAAAACAATGATTAGCGCTTTTGTTAAAAAAAGCTGGGATGACCTGGAAATCAGACCTGCCTTAATTCAAGGATTTAATGTTATACAAAACGCTGTTAATTTTCTAAAAAATAAAGTATTTAATGCGCAGCTGAAGGGAGAATTAATTAAGCAATCCTTTGAATATTGCAATAAAATAGTATGTCTTCCAGGACCTTCACGTGTAGTTATTGAAGACAAAAAATATCGTGACATTTTTGTTAATTTTTCAGATATTCAAAGAGAATTAATCTTTTCAGATCCTAGATTTAAAATATTTATGCAAAAATACAATAAACCGGAATCAAAAGTTACTCTCACATTATTAAATGCTTTAGCAGAATTATTACTGATATGTGAAAGCACATTTGAGAAAAAAGCAAAAAATACTCCCAATGCTCCAAAATGCTTAAAAATGCTCCGCGTACTTTCATGGAATACATACTTTAATGAAGCTCCAAGTATTAAAGACTTTATTAAACACCTCCAAGAAATTAAAAACTTAAAGCAATTTGACCTAATTAGTGAGCTTGCTATTAATAAGGTTCTAGAAATAGTAAATAGCCTAAATGGTTTTCTAGATTTAGAAAATAATGTCTCCTATGAGTCAATATGTAATAATGTTTTAAAATCTTTCTTTGCTTTGGATAAAATAATTATTGAGTTTGTCTTTAAAACAATAAAACCTATATTACTTTGTGCTTCAAATGATATTGAATTACTTACTAAACAAAGTGATTTTATCTGTTTCCTGAAAAACCAGAAAGACATAAACTTGGATGAAGATTATAAAAAAACTATTACCAGCACTTTTTCTATCCTGGCAAAAAGGTTGGGCTTTAGTACACAACTAATGCAAGCATCTAGATTTTGGGAATTTCTTCTTCTTACTTTTATAGATTGGCAAACATCCAAGGAAAAAGCTTTTTCACTTAGTACAAACAAGAACAACTCTATCCAATCCTTTGGATTACTTTTCCAAGAACCTTACAGGCTATTTTTCTTAGGCCTTGCTTTTATGATCAAATACAGGACTTCAGAAATTCAAATATTAGGACAAAAAATCGCTGTTGGAAAGAAGAATAAAAAGGTGATATATCGACTGAGAGATCTTCTTGAAAGATATATAAAAACATTTAGTTATGCTTCAGCTTCATTCGGGAAATTCTCTGTGAATTATTTCCAAAACACCGCTCGTATTACACTTACTTTAAAGGATGTATTAAAATCCAGAAAAAAATTACAACAAGCACTAGATAATATGGAATCAATCCTTTCAGGCATTAATGTTTCTGAAAGATTAAAACGTGATAAGAATATATTATTACTTCAAGAAAAATATTTAAGATCTGTTGGATATAAAATAAATTATTCTAAACAAGTTGATAAGCATCTGGTTACTATTACGAACGAAATAAAAAATATCAAGGTCAATGCTGAAGGAAAGGATCCTCTATCTGCTAAGCAAAATGCATTTGAAACGATATTCACAAAAGATACAGATGCTAAAAATGCGTTCTTAAAACATATCCGAAACACAAAGATTTCAATGGAAAAAGAGCTTGAGATATTGAATAATACGATTAACGAACTTACTGCTTTGGGCAACTCAGTACAACAGGTTTAAGATCTATTTATGCACAAATTCAATAATTGAAATATATTTTACAGATTAAAAGGATTTTACTATGAAACTATCTTTAGAAAATAAAATGATTAAAAAAATTGTCGCTGTGAAGTCACTCATCTCTGATGATATCGAGAGCAAAGGAAAAATAACAGCTGTCCTGGAGATAAAATTTAAAAATCTCAAAAAAATATTAACAGCTCTTGATCCTAAGACTTCTATTAGATTTTGCGCAAAGATAGAAAAGATAAGAGCTGACCTTCTCCTTACAAAGGATGAATCTGAAATATTCTGTTTAACTAATGCTTGGCATCCTCTGCATTTTGAATTACTTCAAATAACAAAAGATAAATTACATGAAGCTAGGACAGAACTTAATGGCTTAAAAATTCTAATTAACAGCGCTAAAGAACAATCTAAACCGCACACTATTAAAAGCTTAACTATTTATGATAACTTTTTTACAGTCGCATATACTTATTTAAAAAACATACGAAGACCCAAAGTTTCCCTTCAAGCAAACACATTAATATCCAAACCAAAAGCTAACGGCATAATTCCAGCACTTGTTAATTTGATAAAAAGTTTTTCTGTAAACACTTTGGATTTAAACGAGACACAGTCCAGTTTATTTGTGACCGCCTACAGGTTATTTGGTGTACTGCAAAAGTTCCACGATCTTACTGAATCTATTAAGGAAAAAGATCCGCGAACAATTAAGATCAAAATAGATCTTGAGATCTTTAAAAAAAGCCTTGCCAGCTTTCTTATCCAAAAAAATAAATCTATTTTAATATCAGCCAAAGAAAAAGCAAACGAGAATATTCTTGAGTTAATGAAAGCATTTAATAATGAATTAAAACACCTAAAAATCCATCAGCAAGCCGGGCGCAATAAAATCAATGAATGGAAGGAGGTTTCAAAGAAAAAAAGATTTCCTAATTCTATTGACTGCGCAGAGGATTTGGAATGGCATCTTTTTGATATCCTTAGGTTTTTAACCGATATTTCTGAGATAGAAAAACAGTCACAGAATAAAACCTCTAAAATTAAAAATAATTATTTGCTTTTCTCTAAATTCCCTGACTTATTAGCTTTAAATTGCAAACTCACAGAAAGCTTTTCTAAGCTCCTTAAGCTGACAGTATCTACTATATGGGAAAGTGCTTTTAGGATTGTTACCAATACAAGAATGCATCATGTGGAAGATAAAAAGCCTTTAATTGAAGCGCGTGAAAAATGTATAAATGGTTCTTTATCAAAGAAGAATAATAATAGATCATTTATTCTTAATGAAATCTCAAAACAATGTCTAAAAGATTTAAATGCTCTTTTCAGTACTAAGGATTTCGATAAAAAACCAATAAAGAGCATTAAAATTATTTCCGGGCTTATGCAAGGATTGAGTAATAAGGATAAAAAATCATTTATCTCTAAAAATCATAATAAATTACAAGTTTTATTTAATAAAATAATTAAAAATAAAAGAATAGTTACTTCATTAGAAAAAGAGGATTTTCCGGAATTTCTTAATGACTGCAAAATTATTTCAGAGTGTATGGCAAAATTTCCCAGAGAACTGCCTAAACCAAACCATGATCATTTTGATCAATCATTTTTCTCGGTTATTATTTTAGAATTAACAAATAATTTTATTGCTAAGACTACTAAGCGCAAGAAAAATAATAAACTATTTGCGTTTAAAGCTTTATCTATACTGATTCTAAAACTAGAAGAAGAGTATCAGATGCGCAAATCCATAAACCGGGAGAAACAAACATTTGGTTTGGATAAGTTGCTGAAGTTTAAAGGACAAATAATAAATCGATTAAATTCGGCAAAACTTGGTGCAGTACAATACTCAAAGAAAAATAACGATGCTTTAAAATTCTACATTGCTTGCTTTAAAATACGTTTTGCCTCTATTACGGGATCTGCCTTTCCGGATGTTGCGCAGAGTATTAATATTATTAAAGATTATATCTTAAAACCTAATTTACGATCTAATTCAAACAGTCTTTCTCCAACGAATTTAAATTTCGACAAAAAATATGATATTACCTTCGCGTTATCAACGCTAAATCTTATTTTGGAAAGCCCCGGAATAAATCAATCTCGGCTAAAAAGTTTGGCGCCAATAACTGCTTTTTTTAATAAAACTAATATATCTACTCTAGAAAAACTTTTAAAAACACGCACAAATAGAATTAAGTCTCCTGCTGATCTTTTCTTTAGAAAAAACCACATTCTTATTCATAATTTTTTAGCGTTGTTTTATAAAGCAAAAGCTATTCAACCTAATGCAATCCTTACTGAGAAAAATGAATTTCTGGCAAAGGCTAAATCATCAATCGAACATATAGTAAAACAGGCTACATTGCCCAAGATATTCAATTATTTTGTTGCGCCTGATAAAGGAATAGGCTTGCCTTTTATATTTTATATAAAAAACCTATCTGATAAGTTAGAAGAAATACACACTCTCGCAAAAAGGACTAACTGCGTTATTGATCTTGGCCTAATAAAACTGATACGCGATTATTTAATAGGAGTTGAATATAACTGGGATTATAGAGTTGATTTGCAGCAGAGTTGCACGATTTGGAATATTATTCAGGACCCAATTGTATCTAGATCTAATAAAATAATAACCAAAATTGTTTATAGCGCTACTAACTTCGACTCATTAAAAAGTGCAGTTTTATCACTGAAATACACTACGTTTGACACTGGCACGCGATTTACTTTTATTCTCCGGTCTTTAACAACCGCTCTCTTGGAGGATGGTATGAAAGACCCAAAAGTTAAACTTTTACTTATTAGCGCTTATGAACATCTTACTACCCGAATTTATCAGCTTCATCCCACAAAAATGTCCAAGGATATCGTGAATAATTTGATTGCCGCAACTAAAGATTTTTGCCTGCAGCTTGTGTTATCACCTGATTTTTCCAAGCTACTTATTATGAATGAATTTCAGGATACTTTTATGCGATTGATTAGGCTCCAGAAGGATCTGTATACTGTGAAATATCCCAAGCTGGAAGAAAAGATTAATTATTGGGCCAATAAAAAGAAACTCATAATCTTCAAAGCTCTTTTTGACCTGGCTGCATTTTCAGAGAGAGCTATCCATACAAACCTGAATAAAAAAGAAGTAAATAAGGTAAATGCCGGCTCCAATATATGCAAAATATTGGATATTCTACATTGGGAGCAAGCGCCAACTATAAAGGATCTGTTTG
>JBHPDY010000015.1:0-21073 GCA_042577605.1 Candidatus Margulisiibacteriota bacterium | reverse complement strand
GTATAGAATGGTAAGGAATATTGTGGGAGTGCTTTTTTTAGTACTTCAAAATAAAATTGATATTAATGATTTGCGGAAACTTTTTGACTATAACAGCAAGGGATTCCGATTTAAGCCGGCACCTGCAAGAGGATTAAGTTTGGTGTCAGTGACTTATTAAATTAGGAGTATTTTATGAGAGAGCAGAAGTCTTATTATGCTAAACCTGAAGACATAAAGAAAAAATGGGTTTTAATTGATGTCAAAGACCAGATATTAGGTAGAGTGGCATCGGAAATAGCAAGCCTTATTCGCGGGAAAACAAAGGTTGACTTTACTCCTTCAATGGATGTTGGTGAATTTGTTGTAGTAATAAATGCGGATAAAGTTGTGGTTTCAGGCAAAAAAGCCGAGGATAAAAAATATTATCACCATACCGGATACCCTAAGGGATTAAGATGTTTATCCTATAAGCAGTTGAAAGAGAAAGATCCAACACAAGTGTTGTCAAAGGCAATTTGGGGGATGTTGCCAAAGAATAAAATCGGAAGAAAGATGTTTAAAAATTTAAAGATATATAGTGGTGAGGAGCACCCTCATAAAGCACAGAATCCTGAAATTATTACTTTACCCTTAAAGAAAGGTGGAAAATAAAATAAATGGAGAAAAAGACTTCAGACGAAAAGAAAACTAAAGAAGCGAAACCAAAAGCCAAGGATAAAGAGGAAAAAAAGGAAAAGCTAGCTGCACAGAAAAAAGTAGTGAAGAAAGAAGACAAAAAGTCCGGGAAGAAGGAAGAAAAGAAGGTAGAGGAAAGCACAAAAGAAAAAGTTGATAAAACAGAAAAGGTAACCAAGGTGGAAAAAGTAGAGAAGAAAGCTGCGCCAGTAAGGAAAGCAAAGGCAATCAAAAAGGGCAGAGGAACGGCTAAGCTGAAAGAGAGAATGGTTATCCCTAAGGTGTTTTATTATGGTACAGGCAAAAGAAAGTGTGCTGTTGCGAAAGTTAGGATGTTTCCTGGAAATGGTCGGGTTGTTGTTAATAATAAAGATATTAAAGAGTATTTGAAAAGTGATTTTTTAGTCTGGAATGTTTTGAAACCATTAAAAAAACTATCTTTAGAAAAAAAATATGATTGTAAGATTGATGTTAAGGGTGGAGGTTTAGTTGTACAGTCTGACGCTAGCAGATTAGGTGTTGCAAGAGCTCTGTTGCAGTTCAATATAGAGTTTAAATCAATTCTTAAGAAAGAAGGATTTCTAACGCGGGATCCTAGGATAAAAGAGCGTAAGAAGTATGGTAGGAAGAAGGCACGGAAGATGCCTCAATACCGTAAACGTTAATTTGGTAATTTGTATTGAAATTGCAAAGACCGAGTCATTAAAGATTCGGTCTTTGTTTAAGCTTTAGGAGAAACAAGAGTATAAAACTATGTTTAAGATTAAGATATATAATAAAATAGCCTTGGATAGATTATCAGCCTTTGATACAGCTTTTACTGTTGGCAATGAAGTGGAAGATCCTGACGGGATTTTAGTTAGAAGCTATAAATTACATGATATTGAATTTAATAAGTCGCTGAAGGTTATAGGGAGAGCAGGAGCTGGTGTAAATAATATTCCTGTTGATATGTGCACTAAGAATGATATAGTTGTTTTCAATACACCTGGAGCTAATGCTAATGCGGTAAATGAGCTTGTTTTGTCAGGAATGCTTTTAGCTGCTAGAAATATCATTGAGGGGGCAGCGTTTTTAAATGGCATAAAAAATAATGAAAATATTGGTAAACTTGTCGAGGAGGCCAAATCAGAGTTTAAAGGATTTGAATTAAAAGGCAAGAAATTGGGCATAATAGGATTAGGTAGTATCGGCCTTAAAGTTGCAAATATGGCTATTTCGCTTGGCTTGGAGGTCATTGGTTTTGATCCATTTTTATCAGAAGAAGGGATTGATGAGATATCTGAACAGATAAAACTGGTTAATAACCTGGATTTAGTACTCAGTGAATCTGATATGATTAGTCTCCATATACCTCTTTCTGCTGAAACAAGAGACTTTTTGAATGAAGATTGTTTTCAGAGAATGAAAAGCAATGTTGTTTTATTAAATTTTTCAAGAGCTGAAATCATTAATGAGGTCGCTTTATTAAAGGCTCTTGAGAAGGGGAGTATTAACAGATATGTTACTGATTTTCCTAATAAAGCATTGTTGGAGAATGAAAATGTTATTTGTTTGCCACATTTAGGCGCTTCTACCAGGGAAGCTGAAGAAAATTGTGCGTTAATGATAGGCAAACAAGTGGCTGATTATTTAATAAATGGGAACATTAAGAATTCTGTTAATTTTCCAGATATATATTTAGAGAGAGAAGGTTCTTTTCGCCTTGCAGTGACCAGTGACTACGATCCTGGCTTAATTGAACATGTAACTACCATTTTAATTGAATATGGTTTAAATATGCGGCAGATTCTTTCTAAGAGCAAAGGGCCTTTGACTTATACTATTCTAGATGTAGAAACAGAGCCTACTGAAGAAGCGCTAGAGAAGATAAATAGCATAGCAGGAGTAAAGGTAGTTAGATTATTAGTTGAACGGGATTCTTAGTATTTCCTTCTCTGTTATGGGGAAGATTACAATTTTTCCTTGACAATAATCTAAATAATCGGATAATATCATTCGTTCGATAGTAAATCGTTCTTTGAAAATTAAATAACAAGCCTATATATATTTAGTGCGAGCCTAATTGTAAATATTTTTTCAAGAGTCAAATTAATTGAGAGTTTGATCCTGGCTCAGGATGAACGCTGGAGGCGTGCCTAACACATGCAAGTCGAACGGATCTTTTTAAACAAAGCTTCGGCCGAGTTTTTTTAGATTAGTGGCGAACGGGTGAGTAATACATAAGCAACCTGCCCTAAAGCTTGGGATAACTTTTCGAAAGGAAAGCTAATACCGAATAACCTTTATTAAACGCATGTTTATTAAAGAAAAGAGGCAACTCACTTTAGGAGGGGCTTATGGCTGATTAGCTTGTTGGTAAGGTAATGGCTTACCAAGGCTACGATCAGTAGCTGGTCTGAGAGGATGAACAGCCACACTGGGACTGAGACACGGCCCAGACTCCTACGGGAGGCAGCAGTGGGGAATATTGCGCAATGGGGGAAACCCTGACGCAGCGACGCCTCGTGAGCGACGAAGTCTTTCGGGATGTAAAGCTCTGTCAAGAGGAACGATTATGACGGTACCTCTAGAGGAAGCCCCGGCTAACTACGTGCCAGCAGCCGCGGTAATACGTAGGGGGCAAGCGTTATCCGGATTTACTGGGCATAAAGAGCACGTAGGTGGTTTTTTAAGTCAGATGTTAAAACCTTTGGCTCAACTAAAGGTTGCATTTGAAACTGAGAAACTAGAGATCAGTAGAGGGAAGCGGAACTCACGGTGTAGCGGTGAAATGCGTAGATATCGTGAGGAACACCAGTTGCGAAGGCGGCTTCCTGGACTGATTCTGACACTGAGGTGCGAAAGCGTGGGGAGCGAACGGGATTAGATACCCCGGTAGTCCACGCTGTAAACGGTGTTCACTAGGTGTAGGAGGTATCGACCCCTTCTGTGCCACAGATAATTCGTTAAGTGAACCGCCTGGGGAGTACGACCGCAAGGTTAAAACTCAAAGGAATTGACGGGGGCCCGCACAAGCAGTGGAGCATGTGGTTTAATTCGACGATACGCGAAAGACCTTACCAGGGCTTGACATCTGTAGAATTTGCTAGAAATAGTGAAGTGCCCGCAAGGGAGCTACAAGACAGGTGGTGCATGGCTGTCGTCAGCTCGTGTCGTGAGATGTTGGGTTAAGTCCCGCAACGAGCGCAACCCCTGTTCTGTGTTGCCAGCACTTAAGGTGGGAACTCACAGAAGACTGCCTGTGGAAAGCAGGAGGAAGGTAGGGATGACGTCAAGTCATCATGCCCCTTACGCCCTGGGCTACACACATGCTACAATGGCTAGTACAATGAGCTGCCAGACCGCGAGGTTGAGCTAATCTCTTAAAACTAGTCTCAGTTCGGATTGTAGTCTGCAACTCGACTACATGAAGTCGGAATTGCTAGTAAACGCAGATCAGCACGCTGCGTTGAATACGTTCCCGGGCCTTGTACACACCGCCCGTCACACCATGAGAGTTGGAAACACCCGAAGCCAATTTACTAACTCGCAAGAGAAGTGGTTGTCGAAGGTGGCGTCAGCGATTGGGGTGAAGTCGTAACAAGGTAGCCGTACCGGAAGGTGTGGCTGGATCACCTCCTTTCTAAGGAGCTTATTCTTCTTAAGTTTACTTAAGAAGATAGGTCGATCTCGTACTAAAGAAAATGGGCTTGTTATTTAGTTTTCAATAGGACTATCAGGGGCTTTTAGCTCAGATGGTTAGAGCGCACGCCTGATAAGCGTGAGGTCCCTGGTTCAATTCCAGGAAGGCCCACCAAGAAATACTAGAAAGTAGCAAAAAATGATAATTAGATATAACAATTCCGAAATAATTACTAATCTCTACTTTCTATTCACTATTGTGGGGGTATAGCTCAGTTGGGAGAGCGACTGCCTTGCACGCAGTAGGTCATCGGTTCGACCCCGGTTACCTCCACCAAAATCCTCTTAAAAATTCCGCATGCGGCCATATCACTCCAGTCACATATGTTTAATATGTTCCTTGCGAGATATGACCACCTGCGAAAAATTTAAGAGGATTTGTCTGAGCGTATTATTTTGTTTAAGGGGGAGTAAAGTATCTATTTTCACAGAGTATAGAGTAGAACGTTGCTTGATTTCAGCTTTGCTAAAATCTTGCTTGTAGAGGCGTTTTATTGTTTAAGGGGGAGCGGAGAATTAGTTTTTTGCAAAGTATAGAGAGGAACATTGCTTGATTTCAGCTTTGCTAAAATATTGCTTGGAGAGGGAAACAGGAATTGGTTATTAGGAGTTTCGTTTTTTGCTAAGATCGTCGTCCACATGCCTCCCCCTTGTCTTCCTGAGCCCCTCCGATCTAAGGACAGAACTCTTCCTTTATAAATTTCATATTCTAAGCATAAAACTGATAAATTGGTGGGGCGTGAGGATCTTTGATACTATGATTAATCTGCTTCGTAGCTTATTGGGTATTACTTTGTGTCAGGACGGCTTTTTTCTTCTTTTCATTTCATCTAAATTAACAAAAAAAATTGTCCCTCTCCCGTTGATTTCTAATGGGAGAGATTCCTCATTCTCCATCCCTCATTCCTAATTACTCATTTCCAATTTTCCTCTGGGGTTTATCTTCCGTGCGTCTCTGAGACTTTAGCCTCAAGAAAAAGTTTTCATCGATATGAGACTTTGGGTTTTGGGAGAATTATTTTTGAACTGCCCAATGAATGCCAGCCAGGGTTTTTTTGTGATTTAATAGTTCTACATGGTTAGCTTTTGCTACTGATCTGAAGCCAAAATGGGTGGTGTTGTAGGAAGGCTTTTTGAAGGATTTCTCTGTTGCTTGCTGCCATTCTCCAAAGGGAATTGCCGAAGAGATGGTGATATAACCTAGGCCGGCACCGTCTGTTGAATAAGGTTTTACTTTTGATAAATCTTGCTCTGTAATGCCGGCAATGACCCCCCATTTTTTTAAGGATGATTTTTGTTTGAATTTTTTCCAGTCTTTATTTAACTTGGTTATGAATTTGCTTTCTGGCCTGAGGTCTCTTAATTGGCCTACAATGCTGATGGAAGTTTCTACTCCCATGTGTGGTGTTCCGATAGTGAGAACTTTGTGCACAGAATCCCAACACTTCTTATCTAGGGTCATATATTTTCTGGCAATTAGACCGCCCATGCTATGAGCTATTAATATGAATTTTTTCTTTTTTGTTATTTTTGAGATTTTTTGCAGGATTTTTTTTAATCTTTGAGAATAAATAGAAAGATCTCCGGCTAGGGATTCGCTAATAGGATCATTTGTATAATAAGAAATATTCCATATCCAGTTTTTTTGCTCCGGAGGGTAGTAGTTGTGGAAGATTTTATTGTTGTCCAAATAACGCATTTCAAAGCTTCGGCTATTAGATATTAGGCGAGTAGTTTTATCCCAATCTTGGAATCCGCCTGCTATTCCATGGATAAATATAATAGGGTGGTTGGTGATATTTTTTTGTTTGAAAATTGTTTTCCAGGCTTTGGTACTATATAAATTGCTATTAGCATAACTCAGGTGATTGTTTGTTATTGCGAACAAAAATAGAAATATAAACTTTATTAGTAAGGTTTTTTTCATAGGTTAATAATAAATCCCTTAAAATTTAATATTTGCTTATATTGTAATGCTGGAAATGGAAAATGGGAAATGGGGTGGGTATAATAAGGATTTATTAAGGCTTTTTAAGGGCAAAGACGCCCTTAGCAAGACTAGTTTCCAGTCTGTGAACCATACCGCACTTAAAAAGACTAGAATGATCATTAGTTAATTCTGAAAGGAGAAATTATGTATAAGATAATAAGTTGTTTAAAAAGGACGGATCTTCCATTTAATATCCAAAAAACTTTTATTACTAAACCTAATAAGGTTTTTGTAATTGAACCGCAAGTGATGAGGATAATTGTGGGCATTGCTAATAATAATTTACCAGGAGATGATGAATTAGATGGATTAGAATCAGATGGTATTACTAGAGAGCATATCCTTTCAGCCCCTTCTTTGTTATGGATGATGCTGAATAAACATAACAATAAATCCTTACAAGAAAGTGATGGCAAAGACAAAATAATTTATGCTCCTGAAGGTAGCATTACGTGCAAGTATTTAGATAAAGAGAGTGGAGACAAGAAGTATTCGATTAAAATAGAAGGTTCTTGGGAGCATCAAAACAAGTTAATTTGTGACGGAAGGTTAATTTATGATGATTATCAAAAGGGTTTCTCGTTACAGGTAGGTTTTAAGAATAATAAATTACAGGGAGAAGGAGCATGTTGGTGGCGAAAAAACCTTGGCGATATCTGTGATCTTAAGGCAAGTGTGCGACGTTTTAAGGGAAATTGGATAAATAGTTTTCCAGAGGGAAACGGGACATTATCTTTCGAAGATGAAATATGCTTGATAGCTGATTGGTATAAAGGATTTCCTATTGGCAACGTAGAATACAGAAATAGTGAGGACGAAATAATTGCCACAGGTACAATTGACTATATGCATAATGCTAGCATTACATTTGTCGATGCTCAGGGTGATACATCGGATTATAAGGGAAAAGTTGCCAATAACGGAGCTTTGTATGGATATGGTGTGCTTGAATATTCTAACGGAGATGTTTTTAAGGGCTTGATAAAATCTGGTAAACCATTTGAAGGTGATGTGTGCTACGTCGATAGCACTAAAGCCCCTGAAAAAATCGAATCTGGAAAAAAAGTAGTATCTGTAACGAAAAAAAATGGGTTTAGGTAGGCATATCAAGTACCCTTGATAAAGGTAGATTCATAATAAAGTATTACGCACGTTTTATAAGGTATTATTAAAATACATCAAGATTGCATGCAATTTTTTGCATAATTTCACGATAATTAAATGATAGTAAAAATTCTTTAGAGGGAAATCATGAAAATATTACCAAATGAAATTGATGGTTTAAATATATTTTATAAGATTATTAGTGTTATTATGCCGAATAATCATGACGAAGAATCTGATGATGATAGCGATGATGATGATGGTTCAATGATAAAACGTGCGCCACTTGTTGTTGAGAATATATCTTCATTTATGAAGCGTGCTCCTGGAGTGAAGGATGGCGACTCGCATAATAAATCAGAAGAAGTTGAGGAGAAGCCGTATAGGATGGGAAAGTTAATCGATCAGAAAGAACCTAAACGTGCTATACGATTAGAAATTGGAGCTCTTCACTATGCTCTTCAACAAGACAGGAAAATTGAATATACTCCAAGGAATGATACTTCTAAAAAACCTGATGGAATAAAAACTACTATTACGTATTTCCAAAGTATACGCTGGAGAGAGTGGAGAAAATTATTTTCCATTAAAATAAGGCAAAAGTTAAATAAACCTCGATCCACTACCATTAAGCTAATGATCTATAGTGATAAGGGAACAAACCCAAAAGAGCATAAATCTGTAGAATTTAAACAATTATTTATGATTATTAATAATGAATTTGAAAAGAAATTGAAGGATCCAAAATATGAATGTACAAAAGAAGATTTGGAGGATCTTACACTAAAAAAAGCTAAGACTGAATTAGATAAGTTTAGTGGTCAAGATACAATTAAAACTAATATTACAATAAAGTTCGATCCTGACTGGACGGAGCTTGGCGGTGAAGGTACAGTTTCGGAATGTGGTGAAAAAGTAAATAAAATTATATTTCCTTCTGCTAATCAAAATTTTTATTTTGATATTATTTTTGGTGAGAGTTATGAGAAAAAGGTTAGCGAAGTCGAGGCTGTATTTGAGGAAATTATTTGCTATCTCAAGGCAGCTGAGAGACAGCAAGTAATTGCTAAAAAATCGCTCTTTGTTTTAAAGCCTTTTGATGTATCAATTATAAGTTCTATGCCATCAAAGGAGAAAATAAAAAATACTCTTGATAAGACTGAAATGATGAGAAATACCAATTGTCCTATAGAATGTGATGCGTTCACTCTTGGTAAGTTTTCGGAAATGGGAGTTGTATTCAGGTTTAAAAAATTCGATTCTAATTTAAAATCTTTACGGAATGAAATTTCTAAATTATCTGACAAAAGAAAATTTAAGATTATGAATCTTATTACCTTACAAATGCTTATATATTTTAATGATATCAAAGATGAAGGTTTATTTTGTCCGGATGATAAGTTGGAAAATTTTTTAATATTATTTACGGATAAGAAAGTTAGTAAAAAATCTAATAGAAAAATTGAAGAGGGACCTGAAGATAAGAAAAAGAAGATACGTAGTGAAAACCAGAGACGTATAAAGAAAATAAAAGATGACTATCAATTTAGATTGGGGGTCTCAGATTTTTCGGCTAGAGATATTGATGCATTTCAGAAGAAGACAGATGTCCGTTTTTTTACTCAGCCGGAATGTCAATCTTATCCGTTTGTATGTAATTGGCATTTTACCGAATTAATAAGCAGAATGCGTTTGATTGAATCCGAAAATCATAAAAAGGATAAAAATGATGTGAAATGGCTGCCTGATGAGTTGCCATTAAAAAAAATGACTCCGAAAAATTCAACCTGGGTACTAGGTATTATGTTATGGGAGTTATATATGGGAGAAAGTGTTTTAGGGGGATATTTTACAGAGAAAGGTGGAGAAAACGTTGATTATGCTACTAAAGCAGTCGAGTTTGAACATAAGGTTGTTTCAATCTTTTATAAAGATGGCGTAGTAGAAAACGGCGAGATTGATAAGCAGAGATTTAACGATTATTTTGTAAATAATAAACCAAATAAAGACGTACTGGCACATTTTAGGAAATTAAGAAATGGATTAATCAAACAGATACCTGATAAGAATGTAAGAAAAAGAATAAAACATTTATTGGGAGTTTCAAGTCGCCCACATGCGAAAAAACTATTAAAAAAATGGTATGATTTAAAAAAGGTTCCAAGATTAATGGAAAAAAGTTATATTAGGTTCCAAAAGGGGAATGGTAAGCTCAATAAGCATAGCTCTAATAATGAGTTTAAAGAATTGTTTAAGATAGTTTGGAATTCCAAAAAGGTTCCTTTTAAGTTAAGTAAAAAATAAGTGAAAGATGAACTTAGAAAATAAAAAAGTACTATTGTCCTGATAACAGGGCTGGCTTTGATGCCGGACAAAGGTGTAAGTCAGTATAAGTTCAAAGAACTGCCAATAATTTATTGTTAGCCTTTTAATGAAATTTTATTAGGATTTGTACGGTAATATAATAGACCTAATAAGAAGTTTCAATATTTTTTTGTTTCTATGATAGGATTTTTATTTTACAAAAACAATAATAGTTAGTGTATTTAATTTTGAAAGGAGTTTTTATGTATAAGATAGTAAGTTGCTTTAAGGAGATTGATCTTCCTTTTGACAAACAAAAGGAATTTATTATTGAACCAAATAAGTATTTTGAAGTATTGAAACCAGAATTAATAGAATGGATAAGTATGATTACTAGTGGAAAAGCTGAAAAAGAAGGCTATAAGAAGATAGAGGAATTACAAAACTTAGAAGAAACCATTGTTGATAGGCGAGTATTAAAAGGTAACAAGGTGGTAAGATTATTAAAAAGAAATTCAAAAGAAGAGGGTTCTCTGAAGTATATTTATAGAAATGCAAAACAAGGCTGGAATTTCTACTCAATTGAAATAATAGGTTTATGGGAAAACGGCCGATTAGTGGGTGAAGCACAATTGAAATATGAGGATTGTAAGAATGGAATCACATATACAGGGGCATTCAATGATAACAAGTTACAGGGAGTAGGAAAATATACGAAAAGTACGAATGATAGCAATGGAGTGATTGAGACAGAAGTAAGTTATTCAGGTAAATGGCGTGCAAATTACCCTGATGGTCAGGGATCTTTTGTTTTTGAGGATGGAATTACACTATTTACTGATTGGTGCAAAGGTTTTCCTATTGGAAATGTAAAGTATACCCAAAAATCCGGTACTAAATTTGCTGACGGTAGAATTGATTATAACCAAAATGCTGTAATTAATTTTACGGGTAAGATTGTTGGTGTTTTTACAGGTAAAGTAGCTAAAAACGGAGCTTTGAATGGAATAGGTGAGATTGCATATCCTAACGGAGATAAATATGAGGGTAATATAAGTAACGGTATGAGGAGCATTGGTAAAATGTTCTATTACAAAAATGGAAAGCTTAAAGAGTGTTATATAGGTGATTGGAACAATGATAAAAAGGATACAACAATAAAAGATTCACGCTCGCGTAACTTTGGAGTATCTGTTAGCGAACGAAATGGTAAATTGTATTTCCACTGTGGTAATTGGAAAAATGATATGAAAGAAGGTAATGGAAATGAGTTTGTTATTACAAAGCCTATGAAGCTAGACGAAAATTTAGATTATGTTATGGAACTTAGTGAAGCTCTTTTTTTTCCGAATGGTAACTGGATGCATAGGCAACCTAAGATTCTGCGGGAATTAGAAAGCAAAAAGCAGCAAATATTTGTCGGGAAATATGAGAATGGCAAAAAAAGCACTGGTGAATATTTTTATGCTGATGGTACAAAAATTACGGTTACAGAACATGATAATGGGGATCCTTCTAATGGTAATATTTATTATATCAATAAAGATAAATACACTGGTAGAATTACAAAGGAATTCCAGAAAGAGGGGATGGGGCAATATACTTTTTTAGACGGCACGAAGGTCTCCGGCAACTGGAAGGATGATAAATTAATAGAAATAACTGAGATTCAATTTAAGAAAGGAGATAGTTTTTCTTATAATACAGAAAAAACAAAAAAATCAAAAAATGAGTTTATATATGGGACCTACAATAATCACCGTTCAAACTTTAGTCTTGAAGGATACTGGGATGGGAACAAAGTATTGGGAGCCGAAGATTGCAAACTAACATTTCAAGGGAATAACGATGTGTGCCTCCAAATTTATCAAGGAAAATTAACATCTTCTCTGGAAAGAACGGGATTTGGTAGCTATATTTTTAATCAGTTTGTGTCTGGACTTCGACTAGAAATCATAGGTAACTGGGCTAATAATATTATAGAAGAGAAAGATTCCAAATATAAAGAACTTGAAATTTCTTCAACTTCATCTGGGGAACTTTCATATACCTTAAAAGAAGAAGGAGATTATTCTAAGCTTGTTGGTTTTAGAAGAGATGATCAAAAGAAAAACGGTATAGATTTTTATTTGACTGGAAAAGAGGAGGAATCCAGGTATTTTAAGGGCAAGTATTCCTTTGCTGGACAGTTTTACAGCTTTAAAGAACAGCCCGTTTTTCAAGAGATTCCAAAACTTGATGAGCTGAATAAGAAGTTCTCTAAGATTGGCGGTCTAAATTATTCTGATAAACCACTAGGATAGATAGGTAAGGGGAAGCGTATACGCTTCCCCTTAATTACTATTAGCCAACAAGCAATTTTTGAGCTTTTTTAGATTCTGTTTTTGGCAATGTGATTTCCAGAACTCCGTTTTTGTATTCTGCTGTGGCTTTTTGGAAATTAACTTCTGTATCTAGATTTAGGCTGCGTTTGAATTTACCTGCGGATAGCTCTGAATATTTGTAGTCTTCTTCTTTACCCTTTCTTTCGATTTTCTTTTCACCGCTGATAGTTAAAAGTCCGTTATCATATTCTATTTCAATGTCTTTTTTATCTATTCCAGGAACTTCTGTTTTTACATAAATGTTTTTTTCGTCAGCTTCGATTTCAACAGGTGCTGTGAAATTCTTGATGGCTCCTTTCCTTTCAAAGAATGGGCTTATATCAAAGATATCCTCCCAAAGATTTAGCGGATAATAATCTTTTCTTACTAGATTCATGGCTTTTACCTTCCTTTCTTAATTTTTTTGTCCTTGACGTATATGGGTAATGCAAAATTTATGCCATATTAGTTTTAGCCTTGAATCTGGGAAATGTGTTTAATTTATGGACATATGAAGCTTGTTCAATATAAACAATGATGTCATTCTATACATTTTATAGTATTTTAGTAATAATTATCGGATTTTAAGGGGAAAAAACTCACCCCCCTAAATCCCCCCCTCTCTTTTGGAGGTATTTAATAGTAAGTATGTGCAATTTAAAGATAAAAGAGAGGGGGGACTTTCGAAACTAGTGGGCGAATTCCCAATAGTACTAACATGTATAACAATGCTAAAAAATATTTTATAACAGCGAAGAGAACTTGTTCTGTTCATGATTTGTTGCAAGAAAACCTGCAGCAGGATATTCCTGTCCAGCTGGTGATTGAAGCTGGGGGAGTGTGGTTAGATAAAAAAAAGATTTCAAGTGCTAATATCAGGATAGAGAAAGACCAAACAGTACGCGTATATGTAAGTGAAACGCAATTGAAGTCGTTTGTTCTTTTTCCCGATCGAATTGTAGCTGATAATAATAACTTCATGATTGTTTATAAGCCTCCCGGGATTACAACTACAGCTGATCGTGCGAGCATGATTTGGAATTTGACTTATGGCGTAAAGAACTATTATTTAAACAAAGGAATAAGCTATGATCCAACACCAATAAACCGGATTGATTATATGGTTCAGGGATTGGTCTTATATGCTAAGAATAAATTGGTGGAGCGCCATTTATTTAAGGCAATGGCGGACAGGAAGATAATGAAGGTCTATTTGGCGTTATTAGAAAAAACTGGTGATTATAGCCCTAAATATTTGCGTACTAAGGATAAATTAAGTTTTACAAACAAAGCTTTTACAGCTGATGCTGGAAAAGTTGCAGAAAGTTTATTTATATTAAGGAAGCAATATGAAGCTGTAGATGCTTATAGTGTGGTTATTTTTACCGGCCGCAGGCACCAGATCAGATTTCATGCTTCTAGGTATTTAAGGCCGATTTTGGGTGATGATTATTATGGGAGTAGAATTAAGACTGAAGGTAGGGTAATCGGCCTTTTTGCTTATGGATTGAATTTTACCTATCAAGGCAAAAGATATAGAATACGGCTTCATGATTTGGATATACAGGCTTTATCTTTTATAAATAAAAGCTCAGTAGCCAGATCTAAGGAATGCTAACATTCGCTTTAATAATGGGATATAGCCCAGGCAGTATGTTAATTACTTTATCTCCCTGGATCATGATTTCTGCCATTACCATTTGCAAACCAATATCAATTTCATCAGTTAGTTTATATAGGTAATTTTTTCTAAACGAGATTGAGTCCAGATGAACTTCTGTGGCAGGATTACTACCGTCAGTTGTATTTACGGACCATTTGCTGAAATTAAAAATGGTTTCAGTAATCCCAAGAAAATATATTGGCGCACTAACTCCTAATAGTAGATCTAGATCAACAGCTTTGGTTTTTGTGCCAGGGAGTACAGCTGAAAAGCCTGTAATTATCTGCATATCATCTGTAATAGGAAAGTAGAAGGACGCAGCTGGCTGCTGGCTTCCGGTGATATTAGCTACAGCACTAACTTCAATAGCCTGGGCGCTGGTACAAAATAAAAAACAAAGTAAAAGCATTCCAAAAAAGATTTTAATTGATTTCATTTTTTCTCCTTATTACTAAGAAATAAACTCTTTTAATTATAACAGTAGTAATTTGGAAATGGGAAATGAAACTCACCCTCGTTCCCTCTCTTGAAAGAGAGGGACGGTAGATTTGGATGGTTCGAAGACCGGGATAAGATGAGAAATGGGGGAAGAATTTTGTAGAGCCACCAGATCTGGTGGCTCCGTAAAACCTTGGGCGCCCTGCCAGAAGGGACACACAATATAAAATAGAAAAAACCAAATTGTAGAGACGTGATTCATCACGTCTCCTGTAAAACAGATGAAATGGAAACATGAAGATAAATTGACGCTTATGGTATGGTTTGTTAGATTATGTCTTATGGATTTAAAGAATTCGGAAGCAATAAAGAAAAAGAAATTATCCAATTTGTTAGAAAGGATGATTGCCTATGGCACGGAAAAGCAATATCACCTGGTATTTCAAAAATATCATGAGGCTGATATCGCTGATGCGTTAGAAGAACTATCCTCTGAACATAGGCATCGCTTTTTTCAAACCGTAAAACCGGAAATCGCAGTTGAATTTTTGGAAGAAATGGAAATGCCGCAGCAATTGGAGCTGATATTGCAGCTTAAGACGGAATTAGCTGCAAAATTTATTGAAGAGATGGAGCCGGATGATGCTGCTGACTTAATAGAAGAGCTGATCGAAGAAGACGAAGAGGAAGCTGCTCGTATTATAGATGCCCTACCACAAGAAGAAGCAGAAGATCTCAAAGAACTTCTGGCCTATAAAGAAGGATCTGCCGGCACCATAATGACAGTAGATTTTATGAGCATACCTGAGAATCTAACTGTGCGCGAAGCAATGAAAAACTTTAAAGCCCAGAAACCACCGGATTCTGAAGTATCTTTTTATATTTTTATTGTTGATGAAAATGAAAAACTGGTTGGCTTTACTACCCTGAGGGATCTGGTAATGGCCTCGTTGGATGTAAAGGTAAAAGATATCCGCAATGATTACCCAATAAAAGTTGCTGTAGACATGGATCAGGAAGATGTGGCGCGTAACTTCCAAAAATATGATTTAGCCGTAATTCCGGTTGTGGATGATGTGGATACTTTGGTAGGTATTATTACTATTGATGATGTGGTTGATGTTGTTGTTGAAGAGGCCACAGAAGATATATACAGGCTTTCCGGTACCGCAGAGACAGGGGAGACTCAGCTGATTTCAGGCAGAATAATTCATTCTGTGCGTGCCAGGATTCCATGGCTTATTTTAACCATTTTTGGAGGTATGATCGCTTCTTATGTTATCACAATCTATTCGCATAACTTCAGGCCAAAGCTTTTTTCTCTGGCGTTGTCTTTGAGCTTTGTTCCTCTATTAATGGGTTTAGGTGGAAATGTAGGTAATCAATCAGCTACCATCATTGTCCGGGGGATTTCTACCGGACTTGTGAAGGACGATTATTCTTTCAAGTATATAATTAGAGAATGCGCCATAGGTTTTTTAATTGGTCTGATTGTTGCTTTTTTTGTTTTTTCGTTTATTTTTTTTCAGTATAAATACTTTTTGTTTGCTTTTATTGTGGCATCTTCTCTTTTAGCGAATATTACGGTGGCTTCTTTTATTGGCAGCGCTTTGCCGATTTTATTGAAAAAGTGCCGCATTGATCCTGCTGTTGCTTCTGCCCCGTTTATTTCAACTGCTCTTGATATCATTGGCCAGATTATTTATTTTACTCTTACTTTATATATTCTTACTAAATTTATTTAAACAAGTGAAAGAGATTCAACTACAAGGTATTATTTTTTCTTCAAAGAATATTTTTGAAAAAGATAAGTTGATTGAAGTGTTTTCTCCGGACCTGGGTAAGTGTAAACTCTTGGCAAAGGGAGCAAATTCAAAGCGTTTTCGTTATGGCGGGAGGATAGATATTACCAATTATTGCCATTTTGTGGTCTTTAAGGGAAAGAGTTTTAATTTTATTAAAAGCTGCGATATTTTAAGGTCTTTTTTGAAAATTAGAAAAGATTTTAATAAAATTAGTTTGGCTTTTTACTTTTTTGATATAATAAGAAAAACTACTATGTATAACCAACCGAATAACTTGCTGTTCCAACTGATTTTAGATTCACTTTCTGCTTTAGAGGGAGAGAATGAAGCAGGTTTTCTGATGGATCGTTTTCACAGCCTTTTTTTACAGCGGGAAGGGCTTTTGCATGACAAGCGCGTAAATATCAGCCAGAAGGAATTTCAGGAAATATTTGAGGACTATAGCGGTAAAAGGATTGAAAAACCTGTCTTAATTTAATATATAGATTGGAGTTTTTTGTGTTTAAAATATTATCTGTGCCATTTATTTGCTCTTTATCTCTCATAGTGTTCGGGCTAGTATATTATTTGAAGATAAGAAGGATTGCCATTGATAAAGATGAAGTCCGGGAGATTTCTCTTTTAATTTCTGATGGTTTGTCAGCTTTTAGCTTGAGGATCCTGAGCAGTATTTTTCAGATAGTTATTTACCTGACCTTAGTTTTGTTTGCTTTTTCTTTTATTTTTAAAAGTTATTTCTCCTGGTACCAGATCCTGGCGTTTTTAGTCGGCGGTATTATCATGGCCTTGATCTCACATTTTACTTTGTTGTTACCGCCTAAATTCATGCCGAGAATAGTAAAGGAAAGCAGGCTGGTTTTAACAGATGGTCTGCAAATATTACTTCAGGCCAGTTCTGTAATAAGTTTTTTGATGGTGGGTATTGTAATCTTGGGTTTAACTTTGATTTGTTTGTTTCTAGGGATTGAGACAATTATTGGATATAGCCTGGGAATTGTGTTGGCGGCTTTTTTCTTAAGGATAGGGGGCGGTATTTATAAGACCAGCACTGATATAGGTTCGGATATAGTTGCTAAAGTGGAAAAGAACATACCTAATTTTGATAAGCGGAATCCAGCTACTTTATTGGATTTAACCGGTAATTTTGTTGGCAATATTATTGGTTTTGGTTCGGACTTGTTGGGATCTTTTATATTTACTATTGCTTCAAGTATTCTATTTTCTTATTCTCTGAAACAAAGTGGGTATATTAATGAAGCTATGTCTTTAAAGCTTATTCAACTACCGTTTTATATCATATCTATTGGCATGGCTGCTTCTCTGATTTCTTTTTATTTTTGCTCTCTCAGGATAAAAATGAAGAAAATTGATAATATTCTGTTAGAGGGAATATATTTAGCAGTCATTATAAGCGGGATAGCGGTTTTTTTCATGATTAGGCATTTGGATATTAGTATTAATACAGTCCAATTTTGGGGAGCAAAAAGTAAGCTGGAGCTATTTTATCCCTATTTATTAGGCTTGGTGGGAGCGGTTTTGATCGGATTTACCTCCGAATATATGACGTCTTATAGATTTCGACCTGCAAAACGGATTGCTGAAGAAGCAGAATATGGAACTGTTATTTCACTCTTAAATGCTTTTTCAGTTGGCCTGAAAAGCAATGGCTTCTTTCTTTTATATCTGATAATAATTACAGTTTTTTCATTTTATTTTGCAGGATTTTATGGGATTTCGATGGCGGCGCTGGGCATGTTATCAATAACACCGTTAATTCTTAATAGTAATGTTTTTGCGCCTTTAGCTTCAAATACCAGAAAAACCGTAAAACTGGTCAATGAAGACTTTACATTAAAAAAAGTAAGGAAAATGGATAATATTGGGAATACAACCGCTGCCTTGGGTAATGGTTTTGCCGCCGGAGCAGCGGTTTTAGCCACTTTTAGTTTGTTTTTTTCTTTGGTTTTTCTTTCCAAGCAAAACATATCTGAGCTATTTCTGGTGGATATCACGTTTTTTATCGGGATCATTATTGGAATATCTTTGCCGTATTTGTTTTCCGGTTTGCTGTTGTCCGGTTTAGTAAAGGTCATTTTAACGACTATCAAGGAAGTAAAGAGGCAATTTGAACAGATACCTTTTCTTTTTGAAGGAAAAGCCAAGCCGGATGTGATTAGGGCTTCGGATAAGAATGCCAGCATGATAATGAATATTCTGATTGTGCCGGGAATAATTATGCTTTTAACCCCCATTGCGATTGGCTATATTATTGGGGTAAAAATGTTATTTGGTTTTATTTTAGGAATATTTTTAGCTGGTTTTAACCAAGGTTTCTATTGGGCGAATTTTGGAGATTCACTTCATAATGCCAAACACTATATAGAAGACGGATATCTGGGGGGTGGGCAGACGCCGACTTTTGAAAGCATTTTAAGAGCAGATAATGTGGGGGATGCCTTTAAAGATTTATTAAGTCCAAGTATTAATATTTTGATTAAGTCAGCTGTTATGGTAGCTGGGTTGGTCATCCTACTGATATCTTGAAAGTAATAGGAGGAAAAAATGAGAACTAGTATTATTGCAGGGAACTGGAAGATGAATAAATCTTTGGCCGAAGCTGAGGAACTTGTGCGGGTATTTAAGAATAAATTAGGTTTTATCAAGAAACCGGAGGTAATACTTTGCCCTCCTTTTATGAGCTTGGAAAAGGTCAATCAAATTATAAAAGGCACTGAATTGCTTTTAGGCGCTCAGAATATGCATTTTGAGGTTTCAGGGGCCTATACAGGTGAGATTTCTGCCGGTATGTTACAGTCTGTAGGTTGTAGTTATGTAATTTTAGGTCACTCTGAAAGGAGGGCCTATTTTTCAGAGACAGATGATTTTATCAATAAAAAGCTCAAAACAGCTTTCAGTGCTGGTTTGAAGCCTATAGTTTGTGTGGGAGAGTCTTTAGATGACCGGGAAGCTGGTAGACAGGAGGAAATAGTAGGGGCCCAACTGGAAGGAAGTTTAGCCGGTATATCAGGAGATATTAGAGATAATAAAAATGAGATTATTATCGCTTATGAACCGGTATGGGCTATCGGCACAGGTAAAGTTGCTACTCCTGAGCAGGCTCAAGAAATGCATTCTTTTATCAGACAAAAATTGAGCGTGATGTTCGGACAAGAATTATCTGTAAAAATACGAATATTATATGGGGGGTCGGTTAAACCTGGGAATGTAGCATCCTTAGCTTGTCAGCAAGATATTGACGGTGCGCTTGTGGGAGGAGCAAGTTTGGATGCGGAGTCGTTTGAGGGAATAGTTAAGAATTATGCGGAGGCTGAAAAATGAAACGCTTATTATTAGTCTTTTTTATATGTCTTTTGGCTGGTTCTAATTTGTATTCACAGAACACCCATCCTATCGTGCGATTTGAAACCTCGGTGGGTGATATTATTATAGAACTGTATCCTGAAAAGGCACCCATTACTTGCGAGAATTTTGTTTCTTATGTTGAGGAAGGTTTTTATGATAATACTATTTTCCATAGAGTTATTCGTAATTTTGTGGTCCAGGGCGGTGGTTTTATATCCGGATTAAAGCAAAGAAAACCAAAAGATCCTATCAATAATGAGGCCACAAATAAGCTTAGCAACCTGCGCGGAACTATTGCCATGGCCAGGACCAATGAAGTAAACAGCGCTACTTCCCAGTTTTTTATTAATTTAAGTGACAACACTTTTTTGGATCACCGTAATAATTTTCCCCAGGGTTTTGGGTATGCTGTTTTTGGTAAAGTTATTGCAGGTATGGATGATGTGGTAGAGCGGATACAGTCTGTAAAAACTATTACCATAGGCGCTTTTTCCGATGTTCCTAAAAAAGACATTGTTCTTTATAAGGCGAGTTTTTTAAGAGAAGTAAAAGAAAAAAGTGCAACCGAGAATAAGAAAACAGAAACTAACGAGCCTATTATGCAAAATGCGCCTCCTTTAATCGAAGGCGAGCCAGTTTTTTAAAACCAGATCTTACTAAGTTTTTTTGTTAATTCGTGCGGTGGTATACCGCACGAATTATTTTAGATGCTATTTTTTTGATAGGAGAGCTTATATGGACCGGGTAAAATTTAATACGGAAATTATTTTTGATGCTAAGCAAAAGGTGTTTTTATTGCCCCAGGCCTGGTTTAGGGGAAAAGAATTGAACCTTGAGCTTTCTTCCTTATTGAAGTTTTTATTTGAGCACGAAAAAGAGCTTAATAAAGAGGACAAGGAGTTTTGTTATTTACTTGCTAAATGTGTTAAAAAGGTTAAATTAGGCGATGATTATTTGTTGGCTATACCTCATAACACTGATATAGCTATATTTTTTCTGAATGCGCTTAAATATGGTATGACAGTTAACTGGATTGTGAACGGGAAGGAAAAACCTATAGCGTTTTCTTCTTGTTTGCCATTCACAATAAACCTTATGGAAGCAGAAGGTAAGCTTGTTTGTGAGTTGGCGGATTTGACCAGCTTATTCAATGACCCTTTTTCCTGGATTGTATTCACATTTGAAAAAAAAACAGTCTATTTTTGTAATGGGATAGTATTAACTGATCTGGTAGAGGATGTAAGCCGGTTTATTGCTACATTCTTTGAAACTTCAAGGATGTTTTTTGAGGGTGAAGAAATTATTAAGTTTATAAAAACTTTTTATACTCCCTATAAAAGCAGTTTAAATTGGAATGTTAAAGCTGATCTGACAAAATATATGCCGTCTGAGATAGAGCCGATCCCTTGTTTAAGCTTAAACTATGAAAACAATTTATTGTCATTGCTTTTATTTTTTAAATACGGCAATACGATGATTGATGCTAATGATAAAACTGAAACAGTTATTAACTCAAAGACAAAACAAATGTATAAAAGGCTTTTTAAGCTAGAAGAAATATACCAACAGGACCTTTTTGCTTTGTTTGATGAACATAAGCTCCCGTATATGCTTCAGAATCCTGGTGAGATTGCTCTGTTTTTAGATAATATTGTCCCTGTTTTAAAGACATATAAAAAAGACTAATAATAAGCGTTTCATT
>JBHPDY010000014.1:0-21627 GCA_042577605.1 Candidatus Margulisiibacteriota bacterium | reverse complement strand
TGGAGAATACGTTTAAACATTATTATATCGGAAAATTAGAAGTCCCTGCTTTAAGAGGGATTTCAATTTCCATTGAGGCAGGTGATTTTGCTACTATTGCCGGGCCGTCAGGTTCAGGAAAAACCACTATGCTGAACTTATTCGGCTGTCTGGACAAGCCCAGTGACGGTAAAGTATTTATTAATTCAGAAGATGTTTCTGATATGTCTGCCAATAAGCTGGCAGATGTTCGGAATTATAATATTGGCTTTATTTTTCAAACTTTTAACCTAATTCCGGTGTTGACCGCCTTTGAAAACGTTGAGTTCCCTTTAATTCTTCATAAAAATATCAATGCTCAGGAAAGAAAAGAAATGATTATGAATCTGCTGACAGAAGTCGGTATTGCTGAACTTGCTCACAGAAAACCAAACGAAATGAGCGGAGGACAACAGCAACGGGTGGCAATAGCCAGGGCTTTAGTTAAAAAGCCCAAAGTTGTTTTAGCTGACGAGCCAACAGCAAACCTGGACTCCAAGACAGGCGAAGACATATTAAAATTAATGAAAAACCTGAACCAAAAGAATAAAACCGTGTTTGTATTTTCAACCCATGATCCAATGGTCATGAAATATGCTGAGCGCTTGATTGCAATTCACGACGGGCAAATTCAATCTGATAAAAGAGTGTAGCCATGTATTTAAAATTAGCTGCCAGGAATATTTTTAGAAACTATAAAAGGACTCTGATAACCCTTTCCGCCATTGCTGTAGGTATAATGGCCCTTATTTTTATAGATTCTATGTTAGTAGGTATTGACCAGGACTCTTTTGAAAAAATCATCAATTACGAAACCGGGCATATTAAGATTTTTCAGCGTGGCTATAATGAAGAAAAAGATGATTTGCCTTTGGATATTGCCATTGAACAACCAGATTCTATTATTAAGAAATTAAAAAACGATCCAGATATTGAAGGTCTAACCACTCGTATTAATTTTAGAATAATGCTTTCTGATGGTATAGACCAAATGCCAGCTGTAGCTATAGCTGTAAATCCAGCTGATGACGAGAGTGTGTTTTTATTAAAACAGGCTATTGAAAAGGGTGAATATTTTAGCAGTAATCATGATGAATCTATCTTAATCGGAGAGGGCCTAGCAGAAGATTTTAACCTAGGAGTAGGTGATTATTTAACTATTCTTACGCGCACTAAATTTGAAACCTTTCAAGCTCTGGATTTGAAAATAAAAGGTATTTTAAGAACCGAAGATCCAAAAATAGACTGGGCAGCTGTAGTCTTACCTTTGGGCTTAAGCCAAGGCTCCTTGGATATGGGCAAAGCTGTTACTGAAATAGATATTAAACTTAAAGATGCCACTAAAATTAAAGAATTTAGAGATCGGATGGCTGCAGATCTTACTGGTATAGAGATTATGACCTGGAAGGACCTGGCTGAAGATGTGATTGCCATCTCACAGGCTAAACGAGGTGGTAGTATCTTTATTTTAACCGGAATTGTATTGATTGCCCTAATTGGAATTAGTAACACTATTTTGTTATCTGCTTTTGAAAGGACCAGAGAGATCGGGATGATGGCAGCTATGGGGATGAAAAGAAGAAATATTATTAAACTATTTATCCTGGAAGGAGCGCTTATTGGTTTAGGTGGAAGTATTTTAGGGTGTCTTATAGGAATAGCTATTAATTTTCCTTTAGTTAAATATGGTATTAATTGGGGTGGTATGATGCGAGATATGGGGGATTTTGGTTATAGGGTAACCGGAGTCAGTAAAGGAGTATGGAGACCTGGAATGATTCTGTTTGCGTGTATTTTTGGTTTTGTGGTGTCTGCTTTAGTGAGTATTTATCCTGCCAGGGTGGCTTCCAGAATGGAGCCTACTGAAGCATTGAAGAAGGTTTGAGGTCACAATGTTTAAAATTGCTTTAAGAAATATATTTCGGAATAAACGCAGAACCATATTAACTGGATTATCCATTGTATTTTCAGTAATGATTGTTATTTATTTATGGTCTTTAATTAATGGTGTTATGGACGATGTATTTGAAAATGCCATACGTTTAACCAGCGGGCATTTACGAATTGTTAATACTGACTATCTAAGACGAGAAAGAATGTTACCCCTGGAAGCAAATATAGATAAAAGCCAGAAAATAATACAAACATTAAAAACCAATAAGCGCGTTACTCATATTCAGAAGCGCTTAAAATTTGGTGTTCTTTTAGAATACAAGGGGAAAAATCAGCCTGTAATCGGTGTAGGAATCCAGCCGGACAAGGAAGAACCAATAAGCCATCTTTCGAAAAAAATAATTAAAGGCCGAAAAGTTAAATCCGGGTACGAAGAAATAAATATAGGCAACAAACTTGCAGCTGAGCTTAATTTAAAAGTAGGTGATGAATTAACTTTAGTTACTCAAACAGCCTATGGATCTATTGCTGCTATGAATTTAAAAATTGTAGGTATTTTCAGTTTTGGTATTCCAAGTATAGACCATAAGTTTTTTTATATGCCTCTTGATAAAGCGCAAGAACTTCTGGATTTAGAAGGAAAAGTTACGGAAATTTTTGTGTTAGTAAAAAATAAAGAAGAAATAGATCTAATAGCCTCCCAGGTAGGCAAGGATCTTAATAAAACACAAAAAGGCGCTTACTCCATTAAAACCTGGAAAGACCAAGGCATGATCTATGTATGGATGAAGATGGCAAAATCTGTTTATGGAACTCTTTGCATAATTATTTTAGTTCTAGGAAGTTTTACCATTTTTAATACTATGTTCATGTCTGTTTTAGAACAAACCAAAGAGATCGGCATGATGAAAGCAATGGGAATGAAAAATAAACAGTTGCTACAGTTGGTTCTGACAGAGGCTATGTTCATAGGATTAATGGCCAGTTTTATTGGAGCTCTATGCGGTGCAGGAATTGCTTATTATTTAGCTACCGAGGGTATAGATTTTACTGCTATTTTCGATAAAATCGGCGGTGACTATAATTTACCTCTTTCTTATATATACAGAGCTGTTTTTAGATGGCAGTATATTATCACAGGTTTTTTATTTGGAGTTCTTGTTTCAGTTTTAGCAGCTGTACCGCCTGGGCTACGAGCTGCCAAAATGAACCCCGCTGAAACATTAAGGGAGATATAAATTGAAAGTTTATTATAAATTATTCAAAACTATATTCTTATTATTCCTTCTAACTAGCGCAATACATGCGGGATCCAAAGGGCGGCAGCCCTTTGAAACCCCTTATCTTCAGGATTTGATGTGTGCAGCACTTCAAACAACTGCACGATCACCATTTGCCTATACTGGCGAAGAAATAATTAATAAAGTTGATAAAAACATTACTTTTAAAAATGCCCGCTTTGAATCTGAAATGGTTATCCATATAGGCGATGAAATTAGAACCAAAAAATTGGTTTCATATAGTAAAGGCCAGGATACTGGTTTTGCCAAGTTCCTTTATCCGCCTCGGGACAAAGGTGTGAAGTATTTAAAAATTGAGGATAATTTATGGATGTACTTACCTTCTGTAGAAAAAGTCATTAAAATTGCCGGGCATATGCTCAGGCAGTCTATGATGGGCTCTGATATGAGCTATGAAGATGCCTTAGACAATACCAAGCTAAAAGAAAAATATACTATTACCTTAATAGGATCTGAAAAAATCGCCGTTGATTATGTAAAAAACAATAAAGTCCTCAGCAGCAAAAAAGATTGTTATATCCTGGATTTGGTGGCCAAGGTAAAAAAAGTCACTTATCACCGCAGAAAAATTTGGGTGGATAAGCAGTTTTTTGTGCCGGTCAGAGAAGAGCTTTTTGCTAAATCCGGCAAAAAGCTTAAGGTCCTGAGGGCTGGTAACATTAAAAACTATCAAGGCCGCTATTTTGCCACTTACTCTACAATGCGGAATTTATTACGCAAAAAATCCTGGACTGAATTTATATTAAAGAAGGCAGAATTTGATATTAAACTAGCTAAAGATATCTTTTCGCACCGCCAGTTACGAAAATAAACAGTTGGATAAGATAAGACAATACTTTTTTACAGTTTTTCTTATTTTTTTTCAAATTGCCATTGTCTGTAGCCCGGTATCCGCTCAGGTTGATTTTGTTGGTTATTATAAAAATGAAATAGCTGTTATCAGTAAAAAAAGCGGTGAAATCTTAATCGCAGATATAAATAAACTTCGTTTTCGTATTGAGACCGAGATTAATCAGGATTTTAAAATCCAGTTAGAACCGGAATATGTCTCTTTGTTTAATTCAGAATCATTAAATATTGCTGGCATTTCTGAAACAGAAAAACTAGTTTGGGATCGAGTTTATGCTCGTTTAAGTGTTTTGGGAGCTGACTATACTATTGGCAGGCAGCGGATTGCCTGGGGAGTAGGCAGTGTTTGGCAGCCTACGGATGTTTTTAATATTTTTGCTTATAGTTTTGTGGTAGCAGAAGAAGAAAGAAGGGGTGTAGAAGCTGTTAGGATTCAGATACCTTTTGGGATTGCCACAGAACTGGAAGGAGTAGTTTTAACAGCAGGAGAATTTGCCCAATCAGCAAAAGGAATTAGATATAGGACAAATGTAGAAAACTATGATCTTTCTCTAAGTTTTGTTGATATGGCTAACAATGAAAAACAGATAGGATTTGATCTGATAGGTGAATTATGGGAATTAGGCGTATATACGGAATGGGCGTTCCGTTCCAATGATTCTGGGGGGTCGTATTCTCAAGGAGTTTTAGGCATTAATTATACTTTTGAAAACGGCTGGGGTGTGGATACTGAATTTTTTTTCAATAGCCAGGGCGTTAGAAGTAAAGATGCTTATGATTGGTCAGCGTATAAAGCCGGCAAAATTATGCATTTAGCTAAAAACTATGGTTATTTCGGGCTCAGGAAAATATTGGATGAAATCACATATATAGGAATGGCCTTAATAATAAACGGTGATGATAACAGCTTAATTTTAAGCCCTTCGTATACCAGAAATGTTTTTGAGAATTTTGATTTGAGTATACAAGCAGTGTTTATGGGCGGGGAAGATGCTTCGCAGTATAATCCCGGGACGGAAAATGATTCTTCCGGATATTTGGGGGCTAGTTTGTTTTTTTTGAAGGGGAGGTATAGTTTTTAGGCAGAAGGAATAGAGCAGGTAAAGCAACTTTCATTGCGCAGTATTTACTGAATAATATCTATTCATAATTTAATAAATACAGATCTATTGTAAGGATTTATCCCTATAGGGTGCCTTATTAGGTATAGATAAAAGCTGATAAAAATACTACCGCTTTATTGATGAATAATAACTCCAGTTACTGTTATTTATAGCTGAGACTATCTTAGTTCATAAAAACGTAATGATCTATGGAAATTACAATGAAAGGCAAATGAATGATGAAAAGAAAAAGTAAAATGACAGATAATGAGATTTTCGATAAGGATACTAAGCTGGAAGTTTCCAGGGTGGTTATACAAAGTGATAAGAATTATATAATACAAAATTATGTTCGATTTAAAATGCTGCCATTTCATAAAAATTGCTTTTTCAAGGGATCACCTCGAACTCTCAATAAAAAACCACTAATTGTCCTGGAAGATCCTTTATATTATTTTGATAATTTGAAATTTATTATGGAAATTCACAATGGTTTTCGTGATTCACCGGATATAAAATCAGCTTCAATAGTAGGGTTAGTTTCGCTCGAAGAAAAAAAATACGTTCTTAAATCTATCCCTTATGCCCATCAGGATACTACAGAAAAATCATTAACAATTAAATTGGGATTAAGTGAAGCTCAATTCCTAATGGAAATACAACATAAGAATATTGTTCAATGTTATGGAGTTGTACATGACACAGAGGGGCAAGAGCTTCATATATTCTTTGAGTATCTCCGTGGAAATGACCTTTTCACAATAACAAACAGACATCTTTATACTTTTGATTATACTTTCAGCACAAAAAAGATTAAGGGATGGATTACCCAAATATTAAAAGGCCTAGATGCCTTACACAAAAAAAACATTATTCATAGGGACATAAAGTTGGAAAATATCTTTTTATGCAAGGATGGAACTATTAAGATTTTGGACTTGGGGTTGTCAAATAAACTAAAAAACGGGGAACGAGTTTACACAAGGGGCGGCTCTATTTACACAGTAGCCCCTGAGATCCTTAAGGGACAAGGCGCTGGTAAAACAGCTGATTTCTGGGGACTAGGGATAATTACATATATGATGCTAACCGGTTGTCATTTATTTGACGACAAGTATAAAGATCATAATAAAATAATTGATAAAATCAAGAACTTCAAAAATCTAAAAGTCCCCAAAAAATTAAAAAAGAAAAAATATAAACTAATAGTCGACCTTATGTCTAAGCTACTGGAACCAGACTACAAAAAACGAATCGGCTATAAAAATGGGATTGCGGAAATATTTAAACATCCTTTTTTAAAAGATGCTGGAAAAGAATCCATAAAGAATAAATACAAATCCCCTACTTCAAAACCAACTTAATTAGTAACACTTATTTATGCTTAGTTATGAAGGTCAGGAGACCTGTTCCAAGCGAGAAAACAGCTTTAATTGCCAAAGCATTAAGTCCAATCGGTGACTTCTTTTATTGATTCTGATTTGTATTTTTTGTTAACCCACTCACATACTTCAAGGCAGGTAGTTGTTTCATCTGTTTCAAATAACCTAACATTTGCTAAATAGTTACCTGCTTTTTTGGGTTTTTTTGTAAATGGCAGCAGATAATTGTTCTGTAAAAGAATAAAAAACATTTTTTTCATAATATCGTTGTCTCCTTCATTAGTTTTAAGAAAGCGCTCTCGTTTTTTCTTTTGCTATTATTTTACTTGTGTCTAGTTCAAATATTTTTCTACACGACTCAGCATATTTTTCTTTGAATCAATTCCAAGTATACCACTATAAACTACTACAAATGCGAATTAATAGATAGGGTTATTATGTGTTTTTTTTAATTATTGTGCGTAAAAATGCACTAATTATTTTTTTCAAAAGTTTGCGGTTAGTAATCGGCTGCAGTTGATTTATAAAATAAACAATAGGGATTAGACGGTTTTGATGGGTTTCTTGAGGCATTCTTCACAGAAGTAAAAGTCTGTCGGATCGCTACTTTGGCATCGGTATTATTTGAATATAGAATTAAAAAATAACGCGGTAGTTTATTTCACAGAAGCTTGTTATTTTAGATAGGCCTGAGTAGTTTAATAAACCAACAAAATGGGAATATTAAACTATATGGATTGTGTGTAAAGGAGGTTTAGCATAAGTAAATCTATTCCGCCACGATATAAGGATTTGCATTCAAAAAGAAAGTTAGATGCAAGACAAGCAAAAATAAAAGTCAGAGCTTAAGGGCATTTAAAATCAACAGTAAGCTCCATAAGAAAAAGTCAACATACTCTAGACAGAACTCGAGGTGAATTTTATCCCCCTGAAGAAAAGCTTCACATTGAGCAATTAAAAAGAGATCTTGCTATTGCACCTTTAAAGAAAGATACTGTACATGTTGAGCAGAAGAAGATTACTGATATTGTTAAAAAATTCATCAAAAATAATAAGTTAGTACGCGGTAAATATAAATTAAAGCAAATAGGCGGGGGGATGGCATCTGGCATGAGTGGGAATCCGGTCTTTATAGTTAAGACTGAATCGTCATCTTTTGTCGTTAAAATGTTTTTAGAAAATAAAAAAGGAAATGGATACAAAGAAGAAACCAAGGCTTTGAGGTTCCTTAAGAAAATAAAATATTCTGAAATTAAATTCACCAGGCTCCTAGGTAGTGCTGTGATCAAGTGTGATCTAGGTAAAATTCCCATAATTGCTGAAGAAATAGCTCTCGGCACTGACTTGTCTAAATTGTTTAAATCAGGACAAATTAGTGAGGATGTTATTTATGCTGTTTCTGTTGGCTTATCCAAACTAGACCAGTTTAAAAATAAATCTATGCAAACAGAAACGAAGAATAAAATACAAGAGCTACTAAATCGTCTTGTTAAAGAATTCAAGAACATCAAAAAAATAAATAAGGAAAAGATAGTTAGTATTCCAAAGAAAACAATGGTGAGGTTCAAGAAATTGATTGATACGATTAAATCATCATTTGATTCAAATCTGTCCGAATGGGGGCATTCTGTTTACAACTATGGAGATGTGGCTCACGGAAATATTTTTTTTGATAAAAAGGACGGTTGTGTTACTTTTATTGATCCGCCACTATTAGTGAAATCCATAAGAAATGACGATGGTTTTCCAACAGGAATTGAGGATAGTGATTTCACATCTTTTCAAGCACACATACGAATGAATGGACATAAATATAAACTATCTCAAAAAAAAATCGATCACCTAATATCAGTATCTGAGAAAGGATATAAAAGTGGAAGTGGGAAACAGTCTAAAAGCAAGCATTTTCTTCAACTATTAAATGTTGCTATGCCAGTAGGTCTTTGGGTAAAGCCAAAGGACTCCAAATTCATATACAATGATGATCAAAACACTCTAAAGTCTTTGGTTTCAGATTTTGTAAAAACAGTTGATAGCCAGTTTGAAAAAGGAATTTGGGATTAGGGCCAAGGAAAAATCGATGTCTCCGTTAATGGAGGAAATCCATTCTTTCTTAATTTGACGGGGCTGCATTAAGAGCAAAGCTATGATTGTTTCCTGCTGCGATGAAAGTAACATTTGACATAAAGCTATACTCTTTTTCAAGCAAGCGCCTTTGCAGCCTGAGTTTTGAAAAATATACATTCCAATTAAATAATATCACTTTTACGATAATTGGATTCTCATCAAAAAAAGAGGCAAATAAAAAAGCGTCACACCCACGATTTAATTTTTTATGCCTACCTCTGGCACTTGTCGCATCCTGGGTATCTGACACCTTTCATGCAAAAAATATAGATAGTAAAATATTACATTTTGAGAAAGCTGCCGGGTAATTAAAAGAATTATTATGCAATACAAAATCAGACTAATTGGAGAACAACAAAAATGATTTCAATAAGAAATATGTCATTGTCATTTAGTGGTCAAATACTTTTTGATGATGTTAGTTTTAATATTAATCCCGGGGATAAAATCGGATTGGTTGGCAGGAACGGATCAGGAAAAACAACTTTTCTTTCTATGCTGAACAAAGATATTGAGCCGGATGATGGTGTCGTTGTTTTGCCCAAATATTACACAACGGGATATGTAAAACAGCATCTGGAATTTACTAAAGAGATGGTGCTTGAAGAGGCTTGTCTTGGGCTTGGGCCTGACGAGCAACATGACGAATGGCGTGTAGAAAAATTGTTATTGGGATTAGGCTTCTCAGAAGATGATTTCTATCGTGACCCGCAGAATTTATCAGGCGGTTTTCAGATTAGGCTGAATCTGGTTAAAATGCTTACCGGCAATCCAAACATGCTTCTTTTAGATGAGCCCACCAACTATCTTGATATTGGATCAGTACGATGGTTAACTGATTTTTTAAAATCTTGGAGAGAAGAGTTAATAATAATTTCCCATGATAGACACTTTATGGATAGTATCACGAACCACACGGTGGCTATTCATAGAAGTAAAGTCAAGAAAATCAGAGGCTCTTCTGTTGATGTGTATTCAAAAATTACAGAAGAAGAAGAAATACATGAGAAAACAAGATTGAATCTAGAAAAAAAAGAAAAGAAAACCAGAGTATTTATTGATACGTTCAAATCAAAAGCAACTCTTGCAAAATTAGTTCAATCTCGAATTAAAGCATTAGAAAAATCAGAAAAGTTAGAGAAACTGAGCCATATAAAAAATCTTGCCTTTTCGTTTAATGAAGCTGAATTTCAGGCTAAGACACTGATGACGATAAATAATCTATGTTTTAAATATGATAAAACTTCTTATAATCTAATTCATAAATTTAATTTATCTATTGATAAACAAGACAAAATTTGTGTGATTGGCAAAAATGGTATTGGGAAATCCACTTTATTAAAACTGTTGTCCGGGCTGTTGCCACCTGATTCCGGGGGTATTAACTTGCATAACGCAGCTCGGGTTGGTTACTTTGAGCAGACTAATATATCAAGCTTAAATCCGAAAAACACAATTGAAACGGAATTATTAAGTTGTGATCCTAGCTCTAACCGGGAAAAGGTCAGAAAAATATGTGGCAGCATGATGTTTTCCGGTGATTTGGCTTTGAAGAAAATCTCTTTTCTTTCAGGGGGAGAAAAAAGCAGGGTTTTATTGAGTAAGATTCTTTTAACTCCAGCTAATTTATTGCTTTTGGATGAACCAACCCATCACTTGGACATGGAATCTTGTGATGTTCTGGTAGAAGCAATTGAAATATTTAACGGCGCAGCCATAATCGTTACTCATAATGAAACTTTTCTTCATCTTTTGGCAACAAAATTAATTGTGTTTGGTCCAAGTGGAATTTCCATTTTTAATGGGACATATCAAGAATTTTTAGATAGCCGCTTTAGTAAGGATTTTTATTAGTAATAGGGTGCATTTATGTGATTTTTCACACATTTTATGCTGCTATTATGTGATGTCATACACATTAACGGATGTTAACTACTCGATTTTTTTATGAAAAAGAGTATATTAATAATATATAAAAAGAGATATATACACTGAATTAGTTGCCTGGAAAAACACAAAAAAGAGATATTCTCAATAATAAAAATAATACCAGTGCCTATACGCCTGGCGCCTTTTTTAAAATATTCAGAAAACATCTTTTAAAGATGCCTCTAAAAAGTTTTTAGTAACTTCAGGAAGATTACCCCAAGCATTCAAGACTTCAATCCAACCTGTACTTCCTTTTTGTTTAACCTTTAAAAAAGTAATAAACTGTTCTTTCCCTTCTGCTTTAATATTGTCCATTTCAGTGCCAATATCTAGTATTTTACCGTTTCTTGAAACTATTATTTTTATTATTTGCTCATAAACACCAGGCTCATCTGATTCTTTAATAGCACATCTTCTATAAAATACATTCACAGCTTTGGGGGAAGCAAGCACTTCTTTGTTATGTTTGGTTAGAGCAGAGATGTCCACAAATGGCTGCCCCGCATTGTTTGTTGAGCTAATATCATTTCCCATTTCAATCCTCCCTAATTAGTATTGTTACCTAATTAATACATCAGTTTTACTGTTTATTTCTTTAAAAATATCCTGCATTTTATTATCTGCTTCCTCTACGCTCATCCTATTATCTAAAACAATCTTATTTGTCTTTGTATCACGCTTAATATATGTTAAGTGATACGCAAGGTTGTAAAGCTTTTCTTTTGGATTCTTCGTACCAGGATAGGGCTCCACTTCCATTGACTCCAGTTTTTTTCCTTTTGCAGTAGCAAATAAAATATGGTTCAAAGTATCTGGTTTTACTTTACCCGTAAATATATTTTTAAAAAACTTTTTATTCGTATAAATATTATCAGTAGTATTTTTACTTTCGCTGCCTTCTAATAACTCATATAAAATAACTCCCATACTAAACGAATCCACTAAAGGTTGTTGCTTCGCTGAGACAAATTGTTTTTGAACTACTTCAGGAGCAATATATTCTGGAGTTCCGCCACTTTTGTGTTTTGAATCTTTGCATTCTTGACTATGCCCAAAATCAACAAGTTTAGCTTCCCTTTGCTTATTAACTAAAATGTTTTCTGGCTTAAGATCCTTATGGATCAAATTCTTACTATGCATCTCGATTATAGGCTTAAATATACTTTGTAAAGTTTTTTGATGCTCAATATTTTTTGGATCTATTTTTTCTATCTCTATATTCAGCGAACTACCATCAACTAGGTCCATAGCTATATAAAACACCTTCACTTTTTCTCCGCTATTTTTTATGGTGTCGTTATAACTACTTCCAAAGCTTATTATTTTAGCGGTTCCGTCAATAGATCTTGTTTTAAGCATAATTTCAATTTCATGTTCAAGTTGGTTTGAATCCAAATCCGTAGATAGCTTAATTTCTTTTAAAGCAATTTGCTTTCCGTCTTTAGTTGTTGCTTTATATACGCTCCCAAACGCACCGTCTCCTATTGATTTGTCCACTTTAAACTCTTGCTCCCCCATCACAACCTTCTCAAGAATCACACGGTAAATATTGGCTTTGTACGTGCCTTTTGCCTCTGGTACGTCTAGCAGCTCCTTATCTATATATGAATTAACACTATTAACGTACTTATACATGAGTTTTTTAGTATTTTCGGTACCTATTGTATTAAACTCATATTCAAACTCTAAAGCCAAAGAATTCCCATCAATCGTTGCCATACTAGTGAGCTTAATATCATTGTAACGGGAGCTCATTTTCTGCATCGTATCTAACCTCTTAAGAAGCAGTTCCTTTTTCTTCGGATCATTAGGAATTTTTAACCTTCTAATCAAAACTTCAGTTCCATCTTTCCTTTTTGATCTGTATAGTGTTTTTGTAATTCTTTCATTGACAGTATACTTCTCGTCATTGAAAAGGAATGACTTTGTATTTTTATCATAAGTACCATCCTCAAGCTTTGACAGATCTGTTTTTGGGGACTTAAATTCTGACTCACGATTATTTTTAGTTTCTTTATCAGGATCAGAAATAGAAGTTTTGATATCTTTATTTACAAATTCAATGCGGCTTTGACTTTGCTGTTCGAAAAGTTTTGTGTTCTTAGATAAAATTTTTTTTTCAGATTTTGTTAGCTTAGGGGCTGAAGTATCCGACTTAGTTGTTTTTTTCTTTTGATTCTCATCTTTATTAGACTTATTTTCAGATAATGAATAAGAACTGGAAATATTGGAACCAACTTGCAAGCTCATTACGCCCCCCAGGTATGACTACGCTTACTATATATATACCCATTTTAAGCACTTTTTAAACCTAAAAGATGCCAGGCGTATAGGCATAAAAACGTGCCAGGGCTAATAGAACAATTCAATAATTAGCAAAAAACTAGAAAATAATAAATATTAAAAGGTGTCAGACACCCGAGCCTAACAAGTGCCAGAGGTAGGCATAAAAACTCAGAAAACACCGTTTTCTAAGTGCCATAGATGAAACTTGATCTTTTCCTCTGGCACTTAGTGCATTGTGGGTGTCTGACACCTTTTAGATCCTAGAAATTACCGCCCCAGGTAACAGCTAAATAAGGCGCAGAAAACTCTAATGAACTACCGGATTCAGAAAAATCCCCCCTACCCAGATCATCAAATTTCGAATAAAAATATCCTGCTTTCAAACTAATAAAAGAAAAATAGTTTAAGCGATACCTCAAGTCTGTTCCTATTAAAAAGCAAGGTTGAAGTGATTTGCTTCTTTTCACTTCATAACCATTATAATTCTCGTCTGTTTTAGCATTCTCATAACCTGCAAACATAACGCCAAGTCCTAAATCAATGTCCACAATAAACTTTTCTGTGATTATGGGCTTATATTTTGCTAATGCCATTTGAAAAAAACCACCCGCAGAATATTCGTAAAAATCACTATTGATTTTTGTTGAAGTTTTTCCGCCCATACCGCCAAAAAGGAAGCCGCCCGCCAAGTATTTATTAAAATTGAACATAAATCCACCTGCCCCGCCATAAAGGTTGGTAATGCTTTTTGCCTGGCTTGATTTTGGTGTGTTTATGCCATTACCCGGAAAGAAAAAATAAAATCCGCCCGCCCCGCCAAAAGGATTAATTTTCACATATCCTGTATCCTTCGCATCTGTTTCCAACGCAGTTTCTATACCTTGAAATATTTTATTATAATCTGCTGCGTCAAGCTCAGATAATAAATCCACAACTTCATGTTTTTGTACGGCAAAAGTATGGGCGCTAAAAAAAACCATCACAATAAAAAATATTAACTTACGCATATTTAACACTCCTTTTTTTTTAAGTCTAATTTCTTACACATGTGTTTATTAATATCCAGAATAATTGGTTCTGTGACAGAGGGCTATATCCCAAAAGTTACATTTTTGCTAATATTTGATATTACTTTGGAGATAAAATGATTATCGCTCAGCACAAATTTTTACAAAACATTCAAATCCCAAGAGGGATTATTATTGCTTTAATATCTTTATTTATATCTTTTATCATTACCGCAACTCTATTTGCGATATATTTTTTGGTTCTGGCTAATAAGCTTGCTATAGCTAAGGAATACTACCCTATTCTTTTAGCTTTCACGCCCTATTTTGGATATTTTATTACCCTGGCTTCAAATTCCATCTTTTCTTATTTGTTAACAAAGAAATATGCCATAGTTTCGCCTCTTAACATCTTAGTAATTGTTTTTTCAGCTTGGATCTTTTATTTGCTATTTAATATGCTTTTACTGAAACAAAAACCATTTACTTTAACTATAAATATCCTATTTGGAATGCTTCAAATAATATTTGTCAGCATTTCCAGTATATTGGGCAATAAAGCAGGCTTAAAACGACAAAAGACAAAAGAGCATATTTATACTGAATACAAAATAAGCAATCGTGAAAAAGAGCTTATTCCATTAATTACCAAGGGCTTAAAAAACAATGAAATTGCCGCGCAATTGTTTATTACAGAAGGCACAGTAAAAAATCATATTAAGAGTATTTTTCAAAAGTTTGCGGTTAGTAATCGGCTGCAGTTGATTTATAAAATCAATAAGACAATAAGTTAGTACACGGTAAATATAAATCAAAGCAAATAGACGGGGCTGTATTAAGAGACACCCTCTGACGCAGCACGTCCTAAGAAAACAATACTTTCCACATGATACGTCTGTGCAAACTGATCAATAACACTAATTTCTTTGCATTTATAGCCCCCCTTTATTAAAGCTGAAATATCTCGCGCTAAACTAGATGGGTCACATGACACATAAATAATTATTTCCGGTTGTTTTTTTAATAATTCCTCAACAACTTTCATATCTAACCCTGTTCTGGGTGGATCCACAACTACAGCGTCACAAGGGCCATCAATATCATGAATGATATTTTCAACTTCACCCTCAATGAAATTAATATTTTTTATATTATTAGCTATTGCATTTTGCTTGGCGATTTCAATAGATTCCTTTTGAGATTCAATTCCTATAACTTTTTGTACTAACGTTGCTAAATATAAGCTCATACCCCCTGCCCCACAATATAAATCCCATACAGTTTTAACAGATGCTTTTTTCAATATTTTATATACAGTTTCCCAAATTTCCGCGGCAAGGTAAGTGTTTGCCTGAAAAAAAGTGTCTCCACCAATCATTAATGACAGCCCTTTGATTTTTTCTGTAATAAAGGGCTTACCCCAAATAACCGTATTTTCAGCGCCTAGCAGCATCCATGCTGGATTGGAATTATAGTTTAAGATTATGCTTTTTAATTCAGAAATTTCTTTAAGCTTATTTATAATGGTATTTATTTCAGGTATATTAGCCACATTAGCGGATAGGATTACCATCAGTTCATTTGTATTTACACCAATCCTGGTGACAATGGTTGCTAATCCATCTGAGTGAGATAGCGCAGAAAAGACCGGAACCGGATATGAATTTATCACATCACGCAAAAATTGAGCTGCCTGAATTGATAAAGGATGTTGAATGCAACATTCCTTAGCATCAATGACACGTTGACTTCGCAGGGCTGTAAGCCCCATCAATATTTCACCGCTCTGATCCCTTGCCAGACTATAATGTGCTTTGTTCCTGTAATAAAAAGGGCGTTTCATGGTAATGGTTTTTGGTTTTGGGAAATCCAACCCATGATTTTTAAAGGCTTTTGTTAATAGCTCAATTTTATAGTCTATTTGGCCAGCTTGTGTCACGTGCTGTAGTTGACATCCCCCACATTTATTAGACACTGGACACAAAGGAACAGCCCTGTCTTTTGAGGGGTGTATTATTGAACGAAGTTTTGCATATGCATGCGTTGCTTGGCATTTTATTATTAAGGCCTCAATTTCTTCGCCCGGAATTGTATTTGGAACTAATATTGGAAAGCCATTAATATAGCCTTTTGCTAAACCTTTTTCTGCCCATTCTGTAATCTTTAATTTCAAGGTCTGGTTTTTTTTGATTTTGTTCATTGTGTCTTTAAATAATATCACTTTTACGATAATTGGGTTTTCAGCAAAAAAAGAGGCAAAAACTGGAAAATAACAACAAAAAAGTGTCAGACACCTTCTATTATTATAAAAATAATACTAGTGCCTATACGCCTGGCACTTTTTTAATCCAAGCCATTTTATAAAATTCACATAATGCCCCAACTTTTTTAGTTTCGGAATCTAAAATATATGCTTGATTATGATTACCGTAATTAAACAGTATTTCATTACCAATTTTAATATAACCTGTAGGACCTCTAAAAATAGCATGTCTGTTATCTGGCAACCAATAAACATTATCAAAACCAGAATTAAACTTATGATCAAAAAGCCAAAAATTAAATATTTTTTCTTTTTTATCACCCTGTTTGATTAATATTGAACCATATTCACTACGAATTTCTTTGTTATCAGTGGAAATATCTTTAAAGTTTATGCAATTATAAGTAATATATCTTGCAGAGCTATTAATAAAAAGTTTATCTTTAATTAAATATAAATAAAAATTCTCACCTTTTTTTTGTTTTTTTACTAATTTAATTTTATTTGTTTTAAAACTACAGTTTAAAATTTCCCCTAAGTCATTATTCCAATTTAGATAATAAATAGAATCTCCAGTTTTACTAAAGTAAAAAGAACTTGTTGATGATTTACTTAAAGAAATAGACTTAAGGATATTATGATCTTTGATGCGAAAGTATTTAATAACATAATTATTTATTAAGTTATTATAATTATCCTTAGAATCCAATATTTTCATTATAATTGACAAATAATTACTATCTGGGGACCAAGTAAAAAAGTGCAAATCCAATTCCTTGTTATTATTTTCAAAGATCACCTTAAAAGTATCTTGTTCTAAATCTATTAAGAATAATTTTTGCTCTGTTATATAGATAGCCTTTTTAGCATTTGGCGCTATTTTAAAACCACCGGGATTGTTTATTAACCTTTTCTCATAACTTCCATTAACATTTTTTATTAAAAATCCTTTATCATCCACTATATATAATCGCAATTTATAGTCTGACCACTTAGTATCTGGTTCAAAGGCATCTACTTTGTTTACATATAGAGCAAATATAAGCATAAAAGCAAATATTAGTTTTAAGATATTAAAATTCATAAATATAGTATAATGTAAAAAATAATAGTACCGAAGTCATATTGCGTATAATTGTATTTTCTATAATTTTTTTAAAAAGGAAGTTATAAGGTGGGAAAATATATTTTAAACAAAAACTCAATATCAAAAGTCATTTTCTTATTTTCCGGAATAGTATTTTTTATAACTTTTCTCTCCTTACCGGTTTTTTCGTATATAGGGTCTGTCCCAACCGGTGCAATGTCCCCAACAATAAAGATAGGTGATAAATATATTGTTAAAGATAAAATTAAAGAATATAAACGAGGAGATATTGTGGTTTTTTTGGATCCAAGCGGAGAAAACAGAAATTTCCTTAAGAGATTAATAGCTTTGGGGGGTGAAAGTGTAGAAATGAAAAAGGGGGATGTCTATATTAATGAGAAGTTGCTTAGTTTTCCTAAAGCAAAAATTATAAAAGATAATTATAATTATGGACCTAAAGTTGTACCTGTTAATTATGTGTTTGTTTTAGGAGATAATAGACCAGATTCAGCAGATTCGAGATATTTTGGTTTTATTCCCAAAGATAGTATTTCAGGGAAGGCAGTTAAGATAATATGGCCTTGGAAGCGATGGGGGATTATTTATTAAATAATTCAAAAGGTGTCAGAAACCCAAGCTCAACAAGTGCCATAGGTAGGCATAAAAACTCAGAAAACACCGTTTTCTAAGTGCCATAGATGAAACTTGATCTTTTCCTCTGGCACTTATTTTTTTCGTGGTTTTTGATGAAAATTATAAAAATAGGCTTGATTTGTTTTTTCCTGTGGTACTTTTTATGCGTAGGGGTATGATCCTTTTCCCTTTTAGGGGTATGACCCTTTTAATTTACTTTTAATTTAGTCCAAAGAGCTCCTGAATAATTAGCTGGTAATTTTATTAATTTTTATTCATTAAAAAAATAATCTTTTTGTTTGTTTCGTCGTATATTTCGTAACCTAAAGTTGATTCATTGTAGCCTTTTGCTTTGCAGTATTTGTTAAAGGCTGGGTAGACTTTCATAGGGCCAAACATATAGGACAACATGTTCTTTTTTGGAAATTCTGCAACTAGACGAGTGGCTTTTTGAATGGTTTTTGTTTTGTATTTTGATTTTACCTTTTCAAAAGCAGCTAAATCTTTTTCTTCTATAATTACACCACAATCGCTTCTCAATTTTTCTGCTGGTACATCTGCTGGATTATCATAATAAATTCCACAACCTCTTAGAGTTTCAATATTTTCTGACTTTAAAGCCTTATATACTTTATCAAAAACTTTTCCTGACTGAGCATATGGTCCTACAAAGGATTCATAGGCAATTAGATAGGGCCCGGTTTCCTTTTCTGTGATTTTTATGTTGGAAAACATACCCATATATGCCAAAAAGCTAATAATTAATATGATTAAAGAAAGAATAATTAGGCCGCTTATTTTAAAAATATTCATTGTGAAACTCCTATTTTAATTATGTTATATATATTTATATATAATAGTAGATTTAATAGAGTTCATCACTATTTTATTATGGAAGGTGCCGGGTACGCGCTGACGCAGAGCCTGCCGCCATGGTCGCAGGTCCTGCGTCAGCACGCCCTAAGTAAACAAAGGCGTTGAGATACGTGTCTTGTCAAAAGGTATCAGCCTCCTTCTACACTATAAAAATCGCCACCAAGGCAAGGATGTTATCTCACCTTTTTTATCAACAATCTGTTCTCCGTCATAAAGAACCAGACCTCTTTTCTTTGCTGCTTTACTAAGGGAGAACCATTTTAATATGCCGGCCTTGAAATCCTTATTCCACGTTCTGGAAGATTTAATTTCTATCGGTAAAACTGTCGGGTAAATATCTATTAATAAATCTATCTCATTTCCAGTTTTATCACGCCAGAAGTATAAAGGGGCTTGTTCTCCAAAACAACTAAACTGTTTATAAATTTCACTAATGATAAAGGTCTCAAAAATATTTCCGAATAATGGGTGATACTGCAACTCTTCAGGAGAGCGTATTGATAATAAAAAACATAAAAGTCCAGTATCAATAAAAAAAAGTTTTGGCGTCTTTATCATTCTTTTGTTGAGGTTTTTATAATAAGGTTTTAACTGAAAAATTAAACCACTGATTTCTAATAATGTTAGCCATCGTTTTACTGTGGGTTGAGATACACCGCAGGCATTTGAAATAGCCGCATAATTGATCAATTGCCCTGATCTTCCGGCACACAATTTCAAAAAAGTCTCAAATAGTCTTAAATCGCCAATGTTTGCCATAGCCCTAACATCACGCTCTACATATGTATTAATATATTCTTCCAACCATTTTCTTGGTGTAAGCTTTTTATCGTGAATGCGAGGATATAGTCCGGTAAAAATACAGTTATAAACATTGACGCTTCCATCTATCAAGCACTCTTCTTTGGTCAAAAGCATTTCTTTTGGATTTGATAACGGTTTGCATTCAAATAATTCTCGCATAGTAAAAGGATACAAATGAAAGGTGGCAATTCTGCCAGCTAAGCTTTGGGATATTTTTTCCATTAGTAGAAACTGCTGGGAGCCAGTCAATATATATTGTCCGGGAGTTTGATCATCATCAACTAATTGTTGTAGATATGAAAACAACTCTGGTACTTTTTGGATTTCATCTAATATGACTCTATTACCACAGTCTGACAAAAAACCACGAGGATCAGACTCCGCTCGTTGTCTGATATCAATGTTTTCTAATGAAAAATACTGATAGTTCGGAAACAAATACTTAGCCAGAGTAGTTTTCCCACTTTGGCGAGGGCCTACAATAGCAAGAATCGGATATTCTTTACTATATCTACCAATAATCTCAGATATATGACGCTTTATCATATAACTAATCTAACATTGGATATTAGATTAGTCAATATCGGGAGGTTAGCCTGGTTAATGGTAGAGAGCCAGAAGGCTTCCATCGGAAAATGAAACTTATTCAATCAAAGGTGTCAGACACCCGAGCTCAATGTCAAGACCGGAGACATGGTTAACACTTTTCAACCAACCAGCCACCCTTAATTAAGGGTGGCTGGTTGCGTTTTTTTAAAGTCAATTTCATTTATTTTTTGATGCCTATAATAAACTTTATATAAACCGTCTTTTTGCCGAACATAATTTCCAAAACTATTTATATGTTAATTTCGAAGAAGATATCAAAAACAGAACACTATTTGATCGTGACTTAGATCCTAAGAGACTATTAAGTGAGCTGGAACTACTTTATGATGTCAAAATAGAAAAAGGCAAAAGCCTAATAATATTTGACGAAATCCAAGCTTGTCCTAACGCTTTAAATAGCTTGAAATATTTTAATGAACAAATTCCCGAATATCATATAGCTGCAGCTGGGTTCTCTCCTAGGGGTAAAAATGGGCCAGGATAGAGGATTCCCTGTGGGACAAGTCCAGTTTTTAGATCTTTATCCAATGTCTTTTTTTGAATTTCTAACTTCTTTTAATAAGGAGCCATTAAGATCTAATTTAGAGAGCATAAATGCGCCAAAACAAATAACAGAGGCAATGCATGAAGAATATTTAGACCTACTGAAATTATATTTTATAGTGGGCGGAATGCCGGGCGTTGTAAAAGAATACAAGGAAACCGATGATCTGAATAAAGTTAGAGCTTTGCAAAGAGGATTGATAGATGGTTATCAGTCTGATTTTGCTAAGTATGCTCAGCTATCAGAAGCAATAAAAATATCGAATATTTGGGAATCGATACCAGCACAATTAGCTAAAGAAAATAATAAATTCATGTTTAATGTTATTAAAAGTGGCGCTAGGGCACGGGAATATGAATCAGCATTACAATGGTTAGTATCAGCAGGCTTAGTATACAGGCTAATAAATATTGAAAATCCAGAATTGCCTATAAGAGCTCATTTGGTTAGAAATAATTTTAAAATATTCTTTTTAGATGTGGGGTTACTTGGGGCTTTTTGCGATCTTAATCTAAAATTAGTTCTTGATGAAGAAGAATTATTTTCAACGTTTAAAGGTTATTTTGTTGAAAACTATGTAATGCAGGAATTAATCGCAAACGGAAAGGAACGCTTAGCGTATTGGACTAGCTCTGCTCGTGCAGAAGTGGATTTCATTCTTGAATATCAAGCTAATATTTACCCTCTTGAAGTAAAAGCAGGTACAAGCAAAAAAAAAACGTAGTTTAAGTGTATATAAAGAAAAGTATTCACCGTCTTTTATCTCTCGAACATCAAGAAGGAATTTAATTAGAGATAATAACGTTTTGAATTATCCTTTATACCTTGTTTCTAGGTTTCCGGAGATTAAGTAGGTAAAGGTTGGGGAATATTCGCTTTGATAAATGGGTTAATTGTTTTTGAGTAAAGGTGTTAA
>JBHPDY010000013.1:0-21816 GCA_042577605.1 Candidatus Margulisiibacteriota bacterium | reverse complement strand
AGATGTGGGTAATATTTTTCATTCTTAAACGGCCAGTGGCTTTTCTGCCTAGCATGGCCCTGTTACCACTAGGTATTATTGCTGGTTGGCTACCTTTTACTTTTGCCGGTATTGGCGCTAGGGATGCTGCTTTGTTAGGGCTGTTATCTGCTAAAATCGGAGCTGAACATGCCACTGCTTTTGCCCTTATCTCAACTATACGTATCCTGGCTCCCGGGATTATTGGGCTTCCATTTTTCTATAAACAGCTTAGCAAATTAAGAAACCGGAATTAGATTATTATCTCCTATTCGCAATAAAACTCATCATAATATTCTTTCATTTTTACAGCTTCAGCATCTGTTGAAAAATCCCAATTATCTGGTAAAGTCTCCGTATTTATTATATGCGACTCACTATTCTTTACTAGTTCTTCGATTAAATCGTCATCTTTACAAACAATCCCTAATCCGGAATTTTTTATAACATCAGAGTTGATCAAATATTTATATTCATCTCCGGAAGCAAGCAAAACAGCTCCTTTAACAGGTATTGGAGTTTCTGAACGTAGCTCCCAAGCTTTTGATCCACAGCCATATGCATATACTTCGCAATCATCTTTCTTCTTAAGAGATTTATGAGGTATAGCTATAGCGCAACTACCATATCCTGTTATAGGCTCATTCGCTCCAAAAGCGCCATGTGTATCTTTTCCCCATAAAGGCTTAATCTCTCCGTCCTTGATGATTTCAATAAGATTTCTCATTTTAGTGCAGTGAAACCATATTGTCCCTTGTTTTGCCATATGAAGCAGTTTAGTTTTTTGCTTAAGATTATATAACCAAATTATCTCTTTTGGTGATAAGCTTTCTTGCCGCTCAAAAATATTTATACCTAAATTCCGCCTAATTATATCTTTGTTCACCCTGCATACAGTATTCATACAAATCTTATCTGTCATGTAATCTATAACAATATAATTAATGCTACCCTTTTTTTTATCCAGTAAAGCTAGATATTCAATACTCTTTATCACATTTTCCAAAGGACTCCGATTAACACCAATAGAAAGCCCGATTTTAATGAAATTTTGTATTTTTGGATATCTAATATTTATCTTTACAACATTTGTTAAAGCATTCATAACAATCTCCCCTTTATATTTCTTTCTATTATATTATCGGTATTTTCGTCAAATAATTTCACTTATATTTTTTTTTCTATGTTTTTTTTCTTCTTTTTTTGTTTGTTTTTAACGCATTAACCGTCTTCTATAAACACAATAAGTCTCAGAGACCCACGGATGATATCCCCCAGAGGAATATTTTTTCGGTATTTCGCAACAGGCCCATAATCTGCTAAGCTTTTTATTACTATGAAAATATTTGTCGGCAATTTACCTTTTTCTTCTGACGAAGATGCCCTGCGAAAACTTTTCTCTGCTTTTGGCCAGATAGAATCAGTTGAAATCATCTATAATAAGCTGACCAATAAATCTACTGGCATAGGATTTGTGACCATGCCTTACAATCATGAAGCAGAAAAAGCTATCAAATCCTTGAACAACAGTAGCCTTGAAGGCAGGGCAATCATTGTGAACCAGGCCATAGAACTTAGTGAACCAGCTGACCAGACAAACCAATTCCAGGACTAAACATGAACCATGAACTATTAGACATTAATAAAATAAAAATCCAAAACTCAAAATACCATATTTGCCAACCCTCAGAATGGAAAGAAGATGATCCCAGCTTTAAAACAATGGCCGCATCCTTAAAACAATTAGGCCAATTAACGCCTGTTATTGTAACACCTAATCCTAATGGTAAATTTGACCTGGCAGATGGCTTTATCCGTATCTTATTTGCCATTAAAAATAATCAAAAACAGATTAACTGCTGCATCCTGCCAAAAGTATCAAATCCAGTAGACATTCTAAATACTATTCTCCCCAAATATCTACCTCTTCTAAATTCATCGCCAATTACAAAGATTAAGTTTCTCAAATTTTGCATGAATCTGGAATTAAAACCAGAAACAATCATGAACAATTTCTTCCCTGCCCTGGATCTCAACCAGAACCCAAAAATATGGCAAACTTGTTTAGATATCAGCAGCCTACCAAAAATTATTTTAGACTTTCTGGAAGAAAAAAAGTTCCCTTTTAAAATTTGCGCCTACCTGACAAAACTTCCTCTGGAAATACTACAATTATTATTATCTTTAAAAACAGAATTAAACCTGACATATTCAAATTTTCTGGAATTAAGTGAGAATATAAATGATTACCTTAGTTATCATGAACTTCCCTTGGAAAACTTTGTCCAAGATCCTGAGTTTAAAAGTATCCTGGCCAGCAACAAAAATAATCATGAAAAAACCATTTGCCTACGCGAACTACTCTCCAAAAAACGATATCCAACCGTACATAGTGTCAATTATAATATTGAAACCATTTACAAAAAACTAGGCCTACCGAAAAATGTCCGTCTATCCTGGGATAAGACCCTGGAAGAAAAAGCTTTACAACTTCAAATAACTATTAAAAATAATCATGAACTCCCCACTATCATGAACCTCTTAAGCCAAAAAGAGAACCAGTTTAATATCAATTCAATCCTGGACCAACTATAAAATGAGCATAACCTGGGAAAATTTCTCCATCGAAAACTCCCAACAACAGACTAAAGCTGCTCAAAAACTAAAAAAAACAGCCCAAGATATCAAAATAACCAATGCCATGCCCCAAACCACAGATTATCTTCAAGGCAAAAAAAACTTTCACATTAAAGCGCCAAAAGGAAGCTCCTTATCAGTCTGTGCCTCCTTAAATGAAAAGTACATCTGCTGCAATGTACATGTCTTAAATACTATCAGCAACTGCCCTTTTAGCTGCTCTTATTGCTTTTTACAAAACTATTTAAACTCAAATACGGTTTCCTCCATAGGCGATTTAGAACCAGTCCTAGCTGAAATTAAAGATAGAATCGCACAAGAACCTAACCGCTTATTCCGAATAGGCACTTGGGAACTGGGAGACAGCCTGGCAACAGAACACCTGACCAGCCAGGCAGCTGAACTGATAAAAGGTTTTACCAGGTTTAAAAATGCGATTTTGGACCTGCGGACTAAATCAGATAATGTTGATTCATTATTAAGTTTAAATCATGAAGGCAAAACCATTATTTCGTGGACTATTAGCCCGCAAGCAGTGATTGACAAAGAAGAAAAAGATACAGCCTCCTTAGAAAACCGGTTAACTGCAATGAAAAAAGTTGCTGATGCCGGTTATTTAATAAGCTTGCATTTTGATCCTATGATCCTATACCAGAACTGGGAAGCAGACTACAAAGAACTTGTAAAAAAAACATTTCAAGCCGTACCTGGATCAAGAATTGCCTGGATATCTTTAGGCAGCCTGCGTTTTAATCCTGAGATGAAAAAGAAAATAAAGATTAATTTCCCCGGGTCCAAGATCACAGCTGAAGAAATGGTCTTAGGCAGTGATGGTAAAATTCGTTATGTTAAACCAAAACGAGTAAAGCAGTATCAAACTGTTTACCAAGCAATTAAAAATTACGGTTCCTCTGATATTCTTGTACATTTATGTATGGAACGCTGGGATATGTGGGAGAAAATATTTGGTAATAGACCAGAATCAATAGAGGAGTTAGATTATCTGTTTGCAGAGTCATTGTTTAGGAGATTTGGAATTTTTGAGTTGCCTGATAAGAAGCGTTATTTTTAGGAAACAGGAGATAGAATTAACCCTGGCCAAACTCCATTTCCACCGCTACAGACCTTACATTTGGTACTGCCCCTGGTTTATCAATGCACACTTTCACTGCCTTGATTTCAAATTCAGCTAGTATCAGTTCTGCAATACTAGAAGCTAATTTTTCCAATAGATTAAAAGAACTGCCTTCTACAAAATCACTGACTTTAGCAACAACCTTGGCATAATCCACTGCATCTTCGATCTTATCTGTTTTTGACGGCTTTTCTGCATCAACCTCCATTTCAATGTTAAGGATAACCTCACGTTTAGCGGTTTTTTCTTCTGACTTACAACCAATGATGCATTCTAATTCAAGGTCTCTTATATATATCCTGGCCATTTAAGCCTCCCTCCAACAGAACCTGTTATTCTCTGTCTCCCAAAGCCTTAATCTATATAGATCAGCCGGCAAACTTTTTAATATTTTAGTCCTTAATACCTGAACAATCTCTTCGCCAGTACTTATTCTATTCTTAAAATCAGCGGTTTCCTGCTCTAAATATTTATGATCCCAGTCCTGGACCAGCCCGGACATCACATTTTTCAATCCTTTAACAGCTTCTGCCTCAGCTTTAATATTGCCTAGTCCCTGCTTAATACTCGTTTCCACCCTAAAACTATGGCCATGTAAAAAGCGGCATTTACCATAATACCTTGTCTTTTCCTCTTCAGAAAAACCATTGCCCAGCTTATGCATAGCATAAAAATAATCCTCCCTGCCAAAAACCGTTTCCCCTGATCCAAAATACTCGGCAAACATATCCGCAAAAGAAAGCTTAATCCTAACCACAGGCAAATGCTTCTTAAAAAGATCATAACAATATTTGCTTATCAAGCCCAAACCGCTATCTATTGAATCTCCTATTTTTTTTGCTGTAACCTGCCTTAACAGATCTTTGAGAGTTTTCTGGTAGCTATGCTCCAAAAATAAATCCTTCCCAACATTTAAAGTCACCAGCAATTTAAACGGGTAAAGCACCGCCCCCAAATCAACTCCCTCTGATATTAGATACCCTAAATTTCCGGATAAAAATAAATCCTCCTGCCAATGGCTTTCTGTATCTCGATCCTGATAACTAGTCGCAGACCTTTCAGGAGAGGAAATAATATGGCAAGCAACGACCTGGGCCGGCTCCTTATGAAAAAGCTCTGACGCCTCTTGTAAAAAATGGGCTGAGATATTTTCCTGGGTAGGAACAGTTTTATCAAAAGGCTCTACCTCATTGATAAATTTATGGTCATATTTATCAATAATAGCCATATTTATCTTATATTTAATCTGGGAAAACTCCATGATCATACCTGTCTTGCTGTCCACTGGGCCGGTCAGAACAAAAGCAGCTCCAAAATTATGACCATGACCAAATTTTCCTGTTGCTTCCTTACCGAAAGCTTCAAGGTTCCTAGCGTCTGTCCAGACAGGATTATAGCATCTATGTGAAGCTGAAAAACGAAAAAGCTTATTTATGGTGAGCATTTAAGCAAACTTAAAAATTCTGCCCTGGTAGAACTATCTTTCCTAAAAGACCCCAACATACAAGACGTAGTCATAACCGAATTCTGCTTTTCCACGCCGCGCATCATCATGCACAAGTGCTGGGCTTCTATGACAACCCCTACTCCTTCGGCGTTGGTATATTCTTTTATGGTATTGGCAATCTGCATAGTCAGATTTTCCTGCACCTGCAAACGCCTGGCAAACAGGTCCACCAAACGCGGGATTTTAGATAAGCCAATTATCTTACCTTTGGGTATATAGGCCACATGGCATTTCCCGAAAAAAGGCAAAATATGGTGCTCGCACAAAGAATAAAGCTCAATATTCTTTACGATCACCATTTCATCCATATCAGAATCAAAAACAGCACCGTTTATAACATCTTCAACTTTCTGTTGGTAACCTTTGGTTAAATATTGAAAAGCTTTTGCCGCCCTGGCCGGAGTATTTTTCAAGCCCTGGCGATCCAGATCCTCTCCCAGCCCCGTTAGTAATTTCTTGTATAAGTCTTCCATAGCACTAAATCGTACCGTGCAGTTAAAAGTTAGGCAAGTAGGTGCCGGGTACTTAGGCACCTTTGCCATGGTACAATACCCCCATGTTAAACATCCCAAAAACAAATCCCAAAAACATCCCCCACCTCACCACCCAAGAACTAAGAGAAGTCGATAGACTAATGGTAGAAACCTATCACATTTCTGTAGTACGGATGATGGAATGCGCAGGATTAACCTTAGCTCAGCTGATCCGGCACCTGGTTCAGAGCAAATATACCAAGGCCAAAAAAATCGTTATCGCAGCCGGAAAAGGCCATAACGGCGGGGATGGCTTTGTAGCTGCCAGACACTTAGCTAACTGGGGCTTTGAAGTTAATATCGTTTTGGCTAATCCAGCCGTAGAGCTTAAAAATACTCCCTTAGAGCAGTTTGAGATCTGTCAAAAGCTTTCTATCCCAAGCTTTGATATTTCAGATTCGGACGTTGAGCCTGTTTTGAGCGAGGCTGATATTATTGTTGATGCGCTTTTGGGTTTTGGGATTACCGGAAATCCCAGGGGAAACACTGCTGTTCTGATAGAAAAGATTAACAGCCTGAATATACCGGTTATCTCTCTGGACATACCTTCCGGCCTGGATTCTACTACAGGAAAAATCTATAAGCCCTGCATTAAAGCAGATGCAACTTTAACTTTAGCTATGCCGAAGAAAGGATTTCTTGCTGTTGGGACAGGCGTTTATTTAGGAGATTTGTATCTTAGTGATATTGGTGTGCCGCCGGAATTATATGAAGAATTTGGACACAATATGGAATCGCCTTTTAAAAAATCTCAGATTGTATTGATTTCTAACTCTTGAGTGTGTCGCAAAATAGTATAAAAATAAACAAATGGTACTCCATCAACAGACCGGGCATCAAATTACATAATCATCGATAAAATGATCTCGATCAAATCTCATCATGCATGTGATATCCCCATTTATTTCAGTCTCCTGAGTTATCCAACCAATTACAACATTTTCTCCATTTCTCACTTTATATATTCGATCAGCACCTTGTTCTTTATACTTTTCGTCCACCGTATGGTCATCATTAATAGATTCGTCTATTAATTTGCAGCACATCTCTAGCCTGATGTCTTTCTTAAACATTGAAACTACCTTAAAACTCAAACACATTTTATTCACTTCCTATAATTCATTTTTGGCAAACAGACCAAATTAATTAAAAAAATCAATCATTTTATTACAACTATATAATTATCGCTAAATTTTTCCAAAAATTGCAAACTGGCCTACAATTGTGTTGGTGGTTTTGCTTTAAACTGTGTCTAAGAAAATGAACATCTCAAATCATTAGTCATAAATTAGCCTCGAATCACCAACACAATTGTAGGCCACCTCACAAAAATCGCATCAAAAATACAGAGCTCTATTTTCGCTTTAAAAAAACCACCAAAGTCTCATAACTCATCACAATAGCCAAAGCCAAAATCCCAAAATTCAAAGCCTGAAGAAACAAGTTCTGAGACTGAAAAAATGAAATCTGGTTCAAAACCGAGGCCCATATTGTTAATCCAAGCATAATCAAGCAAGGAATTCCTGTAAATAAATATTTCAACCCGCCTTTTCTCCTAAGATAAACTGTTATCACCATCAAAGACAATCCTGCCAAAAGCTGGTTCACACAACCAAAAACAGGCCAAAGCAGCAAAGCCCCTTTACCGCTAGCGCCAGATGAAAAGGCCAGCACCCCTCCGGTAAAAACAGCTAATCCGGTGGCTAGCCATTTATTTGTTAAAACCTTGAGTTTAGTATCCGCAAAAAGTTCTGTAATAATATATCTTTGGATTCTAGTCGCAGAATCTAAGGTAGTACCTGCAAAAGAAGCAATAAAAACTCCTAAAAGTACAATACCCAAAGCCTTGGGAATGGCAATAGCCGACATCAAATTAGACCCGCCGATCACCACTGCCTCCAATTTAGAAGCCAGTCCTGCGCTAGCCCCCCAAGAACTATAATGCACTTTCCAGGCAGCAAGACCTGTTAATACCTCGCCCGTTTCTATCGGATAAGCCATTCCCAGGCCGGCAGTCACAGCAATAATTACAATAATCGCCAAAAATGACTCTATAAGCATACCCCCATACCCGATAAACTCCGCATCAGCTTCGCTGGATATCTGCTTGGAAGAAGTCCCGGAAGCTACCAAAGAATGAAATCCGGAAACCGCCCCGCAAGCCAGCGTAATAAACAAAAACGGCCAAATCAAAGGAGCCCCCTTAGGCGCTGCATCAAAAACTGGGGCCGGAATAATCAAGTCAACTTTAAAAGCCGCAAAAAATATCCCCAAAATAATTAATCCCAAAATAATATAAAGCTGCACTGCATTCAAATAATCCCTAGGCTGAAGTAAAGTTGTAACCGGCAGCACAGAAGCAATAAAAGCATAAGCAAGCAAAAGAATAGTCCAAATCCCAGTAGCTGGAATGCCAAATAGACCAGGCATCTTAAAAGGCAAAAACTGACCCATAAAAATCAGAACATACATTATAAAGACCATAATAATTGTACTTTTTTTTAGGTTCCCTCCCTTTTTATAGACAATATATCCCAGCAATACTGACAAAGGGATCTGCATCCAAATAGGAAAAACAGAAGTCGGAAAAAGCGCAAAAATCGAAGCAATGACCAGGCCAAAAATAGCCAGGACAATCCATAAAGAAAAGAAAACAATAATAAAAAATATTTTTTGCACCCGCTTATTAACATATTTAGCTGCAATATCCGAGATAGATTTGCCCTGATTGCGCATAGAAATCACCAAAGCAGCAAAATCCTGCACAGCCCCAATAAAAATAGAACCAAAAAACACCCAAAGCACAGCCGGCAGCCACCCCCAAAGAATAGCTATAGCTGGCCCCACAATAGGGCCTGTCCCGGCAATGGAAGTAAAATGATGTCCAAAAATCACCCATTTCGAAGTAGGCACATAGTCATGCCCGTCCTCAAACTCATGTGATGGTACTAAACGTTTAGGATTTAGTTTAAAGATATGTTTTGAAAGAAAGCGGCCATAAGTAAAATAAGCTATTAAATAGCCAAAAAAGGTTAGAACCATTAATAAAAGGGCGTTCATTAGTTCCGTTATAGCAGTTTTTTGTGCCTAAGACAAGAAGCGTTTATGCCTAACGTCTCATGGACTCGTGTGTAAAATATTCCGTTTTGAGAAAAAACTGATCATTTCAATTTTGCAAACTGTGTGAGCGCTTTATAATGCTCATCATGTACCTTTATCTGTTTCTTAGTCAGATATTTATCCCCAAGTTTTCTATACGCTAATAGTGTTTTTTCATACTGCCTTTGGAGTTTCTGCATATTATCCAATTTCGGATTATCGATGAAAGATTTGATATTATGCTCTAATGTTTTAATTTCGGCACTGTATCTTCTTATTAATTTTCTAGTTTTATCAATATTTCTCTTTAAGACCTTTTTACTAATCTTATTAGGAAATTATCCAAAAGTAATCTTTTCTTTAAAGAGAGCCCCAGCAAGATCAGCAGTCCCAGAGGGCTGGCCCACATACTTACCCTTTTTAATTGGGCTCTTGCCCTTGGAGCCTTCTTATTTTTCCAGGTTCTTCAACTGTACACTACGCTTCTCCTTTAAATATTCTGTTTGAAAGTCTTTATATGTTGGCCAATGTTTATCATAGAAATTCTGAAACTTCTTCCTGGTTGCACGACTAAGCTTACCTTCTTGCAAAACAGTGGCAATCATCGTGAAACTATCAATTATCTTTAACCTAGTCTTCTGAAAATCCCCAAATTTTTTATATTTCAAAACATCAATACTATCTAGTTTCCTATTATTTATGAGGACTTTGTTCCTTATTTTTTCATTCTTCTTTCTAAGTTTAGCAAGGCCTTTATCTCGAAACAGTTTTCTCATGTCTATTTTCAAATTTCTTGTGAACCTAACAAAATTTCGCCGTACCTGTGATTTAATTCCTTCTATTTTTTTATTTTCTTGTTGCAGCTTGTGCTCAGTTTTATATTTGAGATAAGTAGTTCGAAATTCAGGAACTTTATCTTTAATAAATCTGTTAATAGATTTTTTCAAAGATTTACCGACATTAGGGTTTTGGGCCAATTTGTTCATAAGTTTCAGAAGTTTTATCATTTTAATCCTGGTGCGCAGAACATTTTCATGTGTTTTAAAAGATTGTGGCCCCAACTCTTTCATATCCTTCCAGAGAGTTTTAATTTCAGCGCTATGCTCAGAATTCCTTATTATTTTTGTGGGAAGCTTTATTATCAGTTCTTTCATATCCTCCTTCATTTCAGTAACAAGATCTATAAACTTACGCTTATTTGGAAGAAATTGCTCAACCTTGAGTTTTACAGGCGGGCTAATAGGCGCAGGAAATTTAGAATCAGTTTTTTTAAGCACTCGGCTTTTTTTTGTAGTAGGCTTTTTTTGGCCATGGGTTTTAACTCTTCCCAGCGGAACAGGTCGTCCCGAAATAGCTTTCGTCATGATACTCCCCCTCTTTCTTTAAAAAATTCTTATACCTATTAATATACTTCCCCAAAAGTAGATTTATTAATCATTGAAATTTACTGTTAAAACATATTGATAAAAACTTTTCGCAGAGGCTAAGGTCTCAGAGACCTATGCGTAAGAAACCTCAGAGGAAAAGTCTTCATCAATATCTTTGAGGGACCAAGGCCTTCCCTTCTTTTTTCCTGAAAAACAGTATATATTCTTACTATGATCAAGCTCGAAAATATAGGTTTTTCTGTCAAAAACAAACAAATTCTCAACAATATCGAGCTCCAAATAAAAAAGGGAGAAACTCTTGTCATTGCCGGAGAAAACGGAGCTGGCAAAAGCACCTTGCTGAGGATTATGGCTGGATTCCAACCTCCAAGCTCAGGCCAGGTTTTACTCGATGAAAAAAACCTTACTGAAATTGAACCCAATGAAAGAGTAAAAAGCATAGTCTGGCAAGCGCCAACCCTGCTGACCGAGTTCAGGTTTAAGGTCATAGATGTTATCGGTTCCGGACGCTTCCCTTATGTCCGCGGCCTGGGAATCCTTGGCAAAAAGGACAAACTTGCGGTTGCTGAAACCATGAAAGATATGGAGCTGGAGGAATTCTCAGAGCTACTTTTCAGTGAGATAAGTACCGGAGAACAGCAAAGAACACTTCTGGCAAAATCCTTAGTGCAGGAGCCCAGGTTCCTGCTGCTGGACGAACCTTTCGGACACCTGGACGTCAGGCATCGCCAAATGTGTGTAAAGATGCTAAAAAATAAAGCACAAAAGCAAGGCCTGGGATTAGTAATAGTTACTCATGATCTGAATACGGGTGTCAACCTGGCCGATAGGATTATGCTCATGAAACAAGGAAAAATCTTTGCTTTGGGTAACACCCAAGAAATTATAAAATCCAAGATATTATCAGAAGCTTTTCAAGCTGATTTTACTGTCTCCTATTCAGACAGCAGATGGCATATTGATTACTAAAATTTCCCATTTCTCATCTCCAAAACATATCTTTCCTATTAGCAGCCTCAGGCTGCGATCTATTCACTAATTTCTAAACATTAATCTTTATCTATTTCACTAATCTCTATTTACTAATCTCTAATACGATCTAGCAAAAAACAAAGAACGGATTTAGTAAATAGAAAGTAGAAATTAGATCGCTGGTTTCACCAGCTAGTAGGGACCAAAAAACTGAGTTTTTTGCTTAAGACCTTAGCCTCAAGACAAAGTTTTCATCGATATTTACGGCACTGAATCCCTTAGCTCTAAAAAATATTAACTTTGCTTACTAATGTATTGAACTCCTGTAATTTTTTCACAAAATACCAATCAGAATGTCTAGCCAGCGCATTAACTGTCATATTTTTTTGCCCTGGATTTCTTGTATAGCTAGCGATCAAAACCTCTAATGAAGGATAATCTTTGTATATAAAGTACTCATTCCCACGAGTTAAAGGATGGCGCATAAGCGGCGCTTTTTCATTTTCCAAGAAATTCATAAAACCATCTATTATTTGTTGTTTATAATTGGTTTCTTTCTTTTTGGCTTTATTCTTTTTTTCTTTTGCTTTAGGTAGCTTATTCCACGATATCCGCACTTCTTCTGCTTCAGAAAGTATATCTAAATAATTATTCGTGGTACCCAGCATAAATTCAGAAAAGTCGAAAATAGCATTTAACGCATACTGTTGTGCTACTTTATTAAGAGCACGGCAAAAATCTTCCTCATCATATGGATCAGGCAAAGCATCTATCAGGCTAATAATAAATTTCCTAATACCTTCTTCTACCCTGGGATCGTTTTCTCGGTAAAAAATCATACGCCCTTTTTTTTGGTTCATATATTTTCTTAAATCAATTTTCTGGCCCTCTTCAAGCAGATCTTGGATCTTATCCATATCATTCCACAATTTACCTGGCCTCATTTCTACTATTTCTCTTAATACCTCCCCGCTTACTGCTTTATCATTGTTTATTTCGTTCAGTTTACTAAATTTTTGTCCTAAGTTTATTGTGTTAACAATAATCGTTTTAGCTTTACTAAAATATTTTAAGCTTTTGCACTCTTTCTTAAGGATATTAAAGCAAATCTTCTTTTTATCATTTGCTGTATCCAAATAATTTAGAGTGTTTCTTGAAAACTCTTCTGAATTCTTATAATTATCCCCTAAATCTTCGCCAATCATTTCAGACTGCTCAGTTTTAACAAATTGTATTTTTGTCTTTTCCAATTCTTTACCAGTCTTTTGATCTCTTTCAGTATATTTCACTTTCTGAAGCTTAAAAACATCTTCCTTAATCGGCATTCTATTAAATGGATGTTTAATTTCTTCCATAAGGAATATCTTAAAATATTCTAAATATTTTTCACAAAACTTATCTAGGATCTTTAGACTAATTGAATTACTTGCGATTATGTTCTGTTCATCAGGCGGCAGCTTTACCTTAGGATCTAACAGTTTCCGCTGTAGTTTTATAAAATCTTTTCTAATTACTACCATTTTAAAAACATTTTCTCTGGTTGGATTTGCACTCAGGGTCTGGCAGGCGTTAAATAACTCACTGCCTTTTGTGTTGAACTTTTTTATTAGCTTAGAGGTTGGTTTATCTATACTATTGTCCTCATTTTCTTCGCTGACCTTAACAAAGTAATAGCTTTTCAGCTTGCTATCTTTTACTAATTTGACAAGACCTGTTCTACTTCTTCTTTCCCGGCTGAAAAAAGCCTTTAAAATATTTATTTCTTTAAAAATCTTTTTAAGCCAAGATTGAACTTGTTTATCATCTTTAAATCTCGCATCCTTATTAAGTTCCTTCATTCTTTTGTCCACATCTAATAGCTTTGTTAAAAAATCCTCATACTCTTCTTGGCCTCTACCCACTCGATAATTTGCATATTTGGCTCGCACTAGCATTAGATCAGTATTTAATTTCTCGATAGTAAACAGCTTTTCTATGTTATCAAGCCCCTCAATGACAACATCTGGCTTCTCTTTCGGAGACACATTTAGATCCACACTATATTTCTCTTTAGACCAGTCCAATCTTTCAAGCTTAACTTCTGGCAATTGAACGTCCGTTCTCTTTTTATCAAACATTTTCTCAATAATACTCTTTTTCTTTTTACTGACCTTTTTAGGTTTATCCTGGTTTTCAATAACTCGGATTTGATCCAGCGGTACTTCTGGTGCGATTATTATAGTCTCAGTTTTAGGCGCTTGATCCGTTTTTTTACTTTTACGATCATTTACAGATTCACGCAAGTCTTCAATAACTTGGTTCTGATCTAGCTGTGATTCTGGTGCGCTTTCTCTAAGATTCGTTTTAGGCGCTCGTTTCGTTTTTGTACGGCCAAGAACAGTATCCCTAATAACTTTACGATCAACAGATTTTATTTCTTTTGTGATTTTTCTAGGCTTAACAACAGTCTTTTGCTCTATTTTTATTCTCTGCTTAGCTTTATCATCAAAATACTTTGTTCCAAGCTGTATAAAGTTATCAAGATATTTCTTATTAAACTGTTTCATCTTTTTTTTAACAGATTTATTAACGCTTTTACTTTCCGATAAAATGTGAAATAGCTTAAGAGCATCATTCATGCTCTTTATCACTAAGGTAAACTCCCGAGCAGGAAATTCATTCTTTTTTTTAAATTTCTTAATTTTGCGAAGACACATTTTTGTTACAGCAAGTAATTGCAGTGTCTCTGGAACCGGTTTATATGATTTCATCTGCCTAATAGTTTCCTCCCAGCCCAGGGCCTTTCTTTGCGCATAAATACTATTAATTAGCGTTCTTTGTGGAGAAAACCCTTCAGGAATTTCTATCATATCAACTACTTTGCTCATTTCTTCGCTAAAATTAAAAATAAATTTTTTCAGGTCCTCTCTTTCAGGAATTGTTTTTCTTTCCTTAGCTTTATAATCAAAATAGTCTTTTCCAAGCTGTCTAAAGCCTAAAAGATATTTCTTATTAAACTGTTTCATCTTATTTTTAACAGATTTTGTAACGCCTTTACTTTCCGGATATTCAAATAATTTAAAAGCATCAATCATGCTCTTTATCATTAAGGTAAACTCTTGAGGAAGAAATTTATTCTCTTTTTTAATTGACTTAATTTTACGAAGGCACATATTTGTTATAGCATGTAATTTAAGTTCCACAGAAACCCCTTTACATGCTTTTATCCGCTCAATAGTTTTCTCCCAGCCCAGATCCTTTCTTTGCTTATAAATACTATTAATTAGCTTTCTTTGCCCATCCATCTTTTTAGGGTATTTAATCATACCAACTACTTCGCTCATTTCTTTGCTAAAATTAAAAACCAAGTTTTTCAGGTTCTCTCTTTCAGGAATTACAGGTTTCACTTTAGGTTTAATAGGCCGAGGAATAGGTACGTTGGCTAGGCTACCAGTCTCTTTCGGCTTTTCTTTTAACTTTATTACTTCTTTTGTTTTATGGTCGCGACCTGAACCTGATATTTTTCCTACACCTAACTTAGGCTCCATACCTACACTCATAGTTCACCTCAATTAATGCTTTTAATCTTATGTAGTACTTCCCATTTTTTCTCAATATTAATCATTGAAATTTTGCGTTTGAACCACAAATGGATCACAGTGGTGTGGTCAACCAGACACCACTAAAAACCAAAGGTATATCTCAATATCAGGGATTTATATAAATTCTGGATATAAATTAAACGTTGTTTGAACTAAGTTTAGTTACACAAATAACTTTATATTCATTAAACTCAAATTCATAATCTTTCAATTGATTAGCTATTCCAGCTTGTTGAAGCAGATATACATTATTAAAAACTTCTTCTATAATCTCTGGTTCAAAAGTAGGAAAGGGGAAAGGCCATTGTTGGTTAATAATAAAGCGCAGCATCTCTCCATTTATCCTGGTATAGTATATTCCTGCTATAACATCTCTCTCATATTCATCTTTTTTGGCACTATTGCCGCATAAGTCGAAGCATAGCCCATTTATTTTATATTCTTTGTTGTTTACTACTAACAAATCCCAATCACCAATACTTTCTTGAAAATCAGTTATTAGATATCTCATTCCATAACTCTTCCCATTAACAAATTGCATCTTCGGGTAATGTATCAACTTAGCACCATACTTATTGCTAAGAGCATCATCAAATTTCTTGTTATAAGACTTAAAGATCTTGTCAAAGTCTTGGATTTCCTTCAGATTATCGTCAAAATCTAATTTGCCGGTAGCAAGGCTATGCAAAACATAAGATCCGCAAACTCCTTTACCAAAATGCTTCTTAATTTTATACAACCTTTTCTGAAAGCCATCCCATTCATATTGAAAATAATAGACTAAGTTTAAAATCCGAATCTGGTAATACTCTTTGGGATCCTTGCACTCTCCAAAATCCTCCTTCTTTTCATGGGGAAAAATTTCTTCTGACAAAAGATATTCATCTCTTTTTCTAATAAGCTTAATATCCTTTTCTGTCAATTTCCCCTTAAAAAGATCTTCAATAGACTTAATCTGGAGATCATCATCCCAGGAAATTATTTTAAACATTAGTTTCTATTTCCTCTCAGAGAATATATTATTCTTAATAAAACTACCCTAATATATTTTCGTACAAAACTCAAAAAAATTTCACATGAATCCTTAAAATTATGCCCGGATAACCAACATATCGATAAAAACTTAGCCTTAATAACGGTAAAACAACGCTTCTTTACCAGAAAGCTTATTAGCTCTGATTAGGTTTTTTATCCGGCGGAGATCCAGGTCCCTGGCCCTTCCGGAAACAGGTCTTTCAGATGGAAGAATCTTTGGGGCTGCTGGTTTAACTGAAACAGGTCTTGCAATTTCTGCTGTTGGTACTTTCCTTGCCTTTTCATAAATCCGAAAGCTAAAGGCCAAAACAGCAACAAATACCACCACAAAAAAAATAATTATTCTATTCCGGTCTTCTGTTTCTTGAAATGCAGTATCATTAGTTTGACATCGGTCACAAGATATACAGTCAAAATCCCGCCTATCCTTTACACCCAGGTCACAGCTAGCCGGATTCACCTTGCTCAACTTGAACAGGCCCACCCTTCCTACAAAACCTAAAAACGCCCCTGTCGGGCATAATATCCGGCACCAGAAACGATTAATAAAAAGCCCTGCCGCTAGAACCAATAAAACGAAACCACCAGGCACAGAAAATACACTCGCCAAAGGATCTGCATCCATTACAGAACTGTAACCAGCAAAAAATAAAGCCATAATTACTAAAAGAGCTATATATTTTACCCACCTTGCAAAACGGAATAAATTCTTAACCGGTAGCAACTTTAAAAAATCTGCTCGCTTGCCCAATAACCAGCCTTTCAACCAAAATACCAGCTCCTGCAAAGCACCAAAAGGACACAAATAACCACAGTAAATATTACCGAACAAGAGCACTATAGCCAGCACCGCCAGCATCAGAAGGCTGCAGATAGTTAAAGCGTCATAGCTCTGAGCTTTAAACAGAGAGAAAACATGCACCAAACTATACTGGGCATTTAACCAGAATCCCCCTAAAACCAGGACGGCAACAAGAAACATTCTGCGCAAATGAAACAGCTTCCACAACCTGATCAAAACCGCACCCAACGTAAAAACAGCCAGAAAAACCACAAAAAACAGATTTCTAGGCTGCGCTAAAGCAGACTTCTTTACTTCCTTGCATAAGGCTCTGCCGGAAAATATGTTACCTGTCTGATAAAGAATATCCAGCACTGCCCCGCTAGTTACGGTCGCGCCTGTAACAGTCCTTACTTGCCTGATATCTTCGGGACGGTCTGTCTTTTGGCCGAATATATTTTTACCCTTCAGGTTGTTTAGCCATTCCTGTACGGTTGCTAAATAAAATCCGGTCTCATTTGAGGAAATCACACGCACATTTTTAAGGCTACCCTCCCTATCCACATCAACCAAGAGGTCCATAAGACCACCATAGCCATGAACATCCAGGCCAAATGGAGCTGTTCTATAAACATATCCATCATCTTTATCATCAATCTGATATTCCAAGTACGAGACCTCTTGGCCAGCGGCCAAATCAAGAGTTTTTAAATTGCTTTTATTAAAATAATTTTCGGAATATATGGATTGACAAAGCTTTAATAAGTCCTGGTGCTTTGCCTGCTGCGCCTTAAAACTGTTCATTGCATAAAAAAACAGGAAAAAAAGACAAATAAAAGCCAGAATAATCCCGCCCTTACGCACAAATAAATCAAGTCTATCATAGCGAGCGCTCTTAATTTTCTCTTTAAATATATAGGAAAGCAAATGCTGGGCTATGTTCAGTAAAAAAATAAGCGCCATAATCAAAAGAGAACCGGAAATCCCAAAAATCGGCAAAAAGAATAAACCTATAACAAAAGCTCCGAGCGCCCCGCCTGCATGGTCCGCGATTTCCAGGTTGGAGGCAATAGAAACAGTTATTATTTTTCTAGCTCTTAACGCATACTCAGCTAAAGGAACGTAAAAACCGGATAATACCCCGCTTATAAAAAACAAGGCCACAAAAATCAGCTGGCTATCTAAATAAGCTCGAGCCTGCCAAACAGTTAGAACAAAAACAAGATGCGCAGCTAAAACAACCATTAAAGAGCGGTAATAAACCGCCATCAATCCACCCAAAAACAAACCCATCATAAACAAAGAAGAGATCAAGCCCACATACAAGAAAACAGATCCGAACAAAGTCTCAAAATAAAACATTAAAATAATTTGCAAAGCCATGGCTGCCAGCCCGGCTGATACCACCAGAAAAACATAATCATACCTGGAACTGCCTGAAGCCCGCCCTAAGCTAAACACACCTTCAGAATATCTGTAATATGCCCGTCCAAGAAAAAGCATTGATCCGGCAAGCAGAAATAACCAGAAGTTATACTGCTTAAAAAACGCAGATATCCGTACTAATAAATTTGAAGTTTTACGGCTCTCAAATAATAAACTGAACAAATACGCCTGCGGATAAGCATCTGAATTAATTACAGTCTCTGCTCCTGCTTCATATAGCTCCATTTGAAAAGCAACCCGATCCGGCCTGTACAGAGAATAAATCCGGTCAGGAGGAAATATATTTTGTACTTGTTTAATTCTTAATAAATTCCTTTTCAGGGCTGCCGGAGAAGATTCTAACCTGGAATCAGATCCTAAAGCCCAGCTTGTTTCCCCTGGTTTAAGGGCCAGGTGAGGAAATACCGCACGCATAGTATTGATCAACGACCTGCCTTGGTCTATTAAAGCTTCTCCCAAATAATTTTCACCAGCCGTAAAACTAACACTAAGCACACCCCTGCTTGCCAGCCTGCTTCTGACAAGATTATAGAACTCATAAGTAAGATAGCGGTTGGTTGCACTGGTAAGAGGCCCGGCAAAATCGATCAATACCAGATCATATTTTTTATCCGTACTTTGCAAAAAGGCACGCACATCTTTAGTCCCGGCCCTAAACCTGGTAGTTGAAAGCGCAGGAAATATTCTCTGTACAAAAGGATGTTCCAGAGCTTTTTGCTGATAAACAGGATCCGGACTCAACCAGGTAATATTATCAATCTGAGGAAGCTCCAAAAACTTGGCGCAAAGCGATATCTCCGAACTGCCAATAACCAGGACATTCCTCAAGTTAGGCCTTTGGGCCAGATGGACAGCCATAATATCCGAGGCAGCAGCCAGATCCGGAACACTTTCTACTATATTCCCATACGACTGGATAACCAGAGAATCCTTGTACTTGCCATATAAGTACATGCCGTTTGGTGTAGAAAATTTGCCCTGGTAAGCCTTTTTTGGCATTAATTGCTGCCATATTTTCAGGTAACGGGCCGTATCTATGGTACTATCCAACCGGAAAATCAAAACCAGGAACAGAATAACTATGGTAATGACAGAAAAAGCTTTTTTAAGGTTCCTGCGCGGGATATCCTGACTCGTTTCCTGCTTATAAAAAAGAAAAACAGATAAGGACACCACAATGGATGTCAAAACAAAAATCAGAGTCTCATTCAAAGAAAACGCCAATAAAACAGTCACCAGAAGACCACCGGCAAAACTCCCCAGGATTTCCAAAACATATACTATATTTACAGCGCCGGCCTTAGCTGCCAATCCTAATATATTTTTCTGCGCGCCTGCTTTTTTCAACTGCCCGGTCATTTGGCAGGCAGCGGTAAATAAAAATCCGGTCATAATACTGACAGGGAAATTCAAAAATGCTGATACAGCAAACATTTTCAGATAAGGGAACATTTCCAAAGGCGACACTCCGGCCAGGGAACGGGAATACCCTAAAATCAACTGCTGGACCAAAAAAGCAGGGATATACCCCAAAACCAGCAGGCCAAATTTTGGAAAAAATGATATTCTCCCGGCCAACAGCCTGGCAAGCAATGCCCCTACACCTATCCATATAAGCCAGGTAGCAAAAAAAGCTGCTATGCCCAGCTCATTCCCGTCATAAGTCTGAAAAAAGGCCCTAAACAGTAAGGACTGGGCAATAAGAGAAAAAAAACCTAAACAAAAAATAATAAAAGACATATAAAAGAATCAGAAATCCTTATCCTGAGAGTGCTTTACTCTTCATGAAAAACAGTGGCTTCGAAAACCAGGAACTGCATACCGCTCTTCCAGGAATCGCCGGACAAACCTGCTTTCATAGATAGATGGGTAAGGGTTTCTTCCAGTGTCCAGCCCTGTTCCGGGGCCACCTGGGGCAGAAAAACAGCACTGCGTCCATCTTTCTGGATAATAATCCCGTGTTTGCCCAGGACTATGTCTTTATAATTCTCAACCGGCTCAGGCTGGGACAAAGCTGATATTTCAAATTCCAATTCCTTGACCTCATCCGGGCTAACAGGTTGGAAACGGTGATCATTTGCCGCCGCATTAATAGCCTGGTCAATAATAGCTTTATAGAGTTCCTGCCGGGGAAGAATCTCGCCAATACAGCCCCTTAACTGACCACGCTTTTTTAGGGTAACAAACGCACCCATAACTGCTTTCATGCTAGAAGATAATTCGATATTAAGCTGTTTAATAGTAGGCTTTTCATTATTTTTTAAGTAATATTCAACCGTATTACGTGCCAATTTTAATAAAAGCTCTTTTTCCTGCTCATTCAAAATAATGCCTTCCTTGATGTCTGCCTCCGGCTTTCCCGCATCAGACCATTTGCCTGTAAAAGCAATTGCCAAATAACTAACCGAATTAAACCAGTCCCCGGTAAGCTCGCCGGAAGTTGTATATTCCAGGACTTCTGTTTTGGAATTCAGCGGAAGCATCTCCAGAAGCACCCCAATAGCTTCCCGTCCGCAGATAGTAGCTTTGGTATGGGCGCAGTAATTGGTAAAACCCTGGCTATCCAGGCTCTTAATATATTGAACAGCGCCCATGTCCAATTTTTCAATATTTTCCGGGATATGGTCTTTAAAAGGAACATACCCGAACCGTGTCCCGTAATGGACAAAGTCTCCGCTGATAACTACCAGTGTGCGGTCGTCAATAACCTCCAGCAAAGCCCTGGCAACACCAGCTCTAGCATTAGCGTTCAAGTTACCAACCACAACAGGCACCAGCGAAAAATCCTTTAAAGCCACCTGCAAAAAAGGAAGCTCGATCTGGACGCTGTGTTCCTGCTCATGAATTTCTGACATATAAGTAAAATATTCGGATTGTAAAAGCTTGTCCACGCTCTTTTTATCCAAAGACACTTCACCCAACGGAGTAGCATAATGGCTGGCCTCTGAAACACTAACCTGGTTACGCATAAACGCGCCATGGCTGGGGCCCATGATAATGACTTTATTATAGTTCTTACCGATTATCTCTTTTATGCCGTAAGCAGCAGTCTGTCCTGAGTAACGATAGCCGGCATGCGGCAGGATCAACGCCTGGACATCAGAGAGACCTTTTGCCGAGACTTTATTTAAATACCCATCTAATTCTGCTTTTAATTCCTCCGGGTTTGGGGAATACCAGCCGATATTCGACAGCTTGGACTCAAAAACATCTTTGGCAGTTACCATTTTTAATCCTCCTTGATACAAAATAAATATTAATATAGTAATAAAAACAGTTATTAATAAAACGCCTTTAAAACGCTTTTTCCTTCTTCGTTCCAGATTGGTCAGCCTAGCCATCTATGCCCTACTCCAATCGCAGCCGGATCAAGCGCCTTCACCCTACCAGGATAATCCAAAGGCCTTTCAGCAAGAACCACCGGCAAAATATCAGACACAAAAAACTGATAAACCGGAAAAAGCTGCGCAGCAATGACCAGCCCCCCACCGGCAAGCATCAGTTTTAGGAAGTTCCGTCTATCCATTAATAAAATGATAATCGAAATTTGCGGAAAAACGAAGCCCAGGAAGCTAAGGTCTCAGAGACCTATGCGTAAGAAACCTCAGAGGAATTTCTCCTGGAGGCTAAAGATTCCGTGAAAAAAAACAATACTTCGAATTAGCAAAAATATTTTCAAGGAAT
>JBHPDY010000012.1:0-22097 GCA_042577605.1 Candidatus Margulisiibacteriota bacterium | reverse complement strand
CTGCTCTTTTTTTATTAAGTGAATGACCTTATCTATATTTCCGGAATGGATAAAATCAAAAAACTGTTTAATGCTAGGCGTACTGCTTAAACGAAGGTCTCCTTGAGGCCCTCCGCCCAATCCTTCCGGCAGCTCGATATTAGGATTAACACTGATGTTTGTGCCAGCCTCACCGCCTTTTTCTCCTTTATCTGTCTTTCTCAATTGTATAATGATGTAGATAATTATAAAAACTACCAGTCCCAGCAAGATCAAGAAATTAAAAAGGTTTTGATATGATAAAAGCTTATCGCTCTGAACAATCTTAATCTGTTGTGGCGCGCTTTCTGTTTCAACATAAAATTTCTGGGTTTTAAACACTACCTTATCGCCTCTTTTTTCATTAAGGCTTAAGATCTTCCTAACAAGAGATTTTACTCTTCCTCTTCTGCCTTTTGGAAAATCCTTATTGACAAGAACATCCACCATTATTCTTATTACTCTTGGCTTGATATAATTTGTTACTGAATCAAAAGGCAACTTATGGATATCTGCCGGAGACAAATTCTTTATAACCGAATACCCTGGTAGAATTGAGTATTCTTCCGCTTTCTTTTTTGTGCGCTTAGGTCTCGATTCTTTTGTGTAGGTAACCTCATACTTGGGATTAGTCAGCTGAGCATCAACCTGAACTATAAAATTATTAGGCCCAAAAACGCCGTCCAGAGTACGCTGCGCCTGGGATCTTAAGCTCTCTTCCAGATCAATTTCATCCTGTAAAACACCGCCATAAACCGGCAATATAAATCCGACACATAAAACAAAACTAAAAATCATTATCCTTTTTATAGCTCTTTTCATTCTGTTTTACCCTTCTTTTATTATTTTTTAGTTGCAGCTTTTTTAGGGATTTTCACAGCCCATTTACCATTGTCCAATTCTTCTATAATAGGCTTTAATCCCTCTTTTCTTACTTTTGCTGCATAATTAAAGGCTTCTTTCTGAGAATTATAGGTACCCAAAAGAACAGTATCCACTTGGACCACAACTTTTTTCTTCCGCTTTTCTTTCTGCAACCTTCGCTCTTTTGCTTTAGCTACATCCAGTTTTACTAATTTTTCCGCCTTGGCCACAACTTTCTTCAATTCAGGATCATTTGGCCTATAAAAAAGAGCTGTATTCCAAGCAGCTATAGCGTCTTTTTTCTCACCCATCATATAATATGAAGATCCCATCCGTTTATATACTTCAGGATTTTCATTATCAATAAATGAAAGCACTTTTAAAGCTTCCACAGCATTTATGTAATTTCCCCCATAAAAAAACACATTGGAAAGCCGCCAATATTTTTCTTCTATGTTTTCTACAGTATATGAACCTATCTTCATATCCAGGCCATATTCCAGCACTTTCCGTGCTTTAAAATTCCTACGATGCAAAAACAGCATCTGTATTAGAATATCTTCACATAATTTTTCTTTATCATTCATATAGGCATATTGGGCTTCTCTATACAAACGTTTTACTGTTTTTTCCAGATCTGGTCCCAGGTCCTCTTCCTTTGCAAAAGCAGATGTAGATTCTTTTTCTTCATCTTCAATTTTCTTAAAAAGTTTCAATTTTGTGATTTCCTCTATGATCTTTGAACTCAATTTCTTTTCAGGGATTTTCTCGATATATTCCAAAGCTTTTCCGAATTGCTTTAGTTTCAAAGCTCTCTGGTATCTCTGCTCCAGATCATAAATTTCTTCATCCGTAAGTTCGGGGGCAGCCTCAACTTCTTCTTGAGCTTTTTGCTCTTCCAAAAGAGATTCAAGTTTAGAAGAAGTAGGGGCTGTCATTTCTTTTTCAAAGGTTGGCTTCTCTGCAAAAGGATAAATCAAAACCGGCATTAAAAAGATAAGTAAAATGGCAAGAATGCTAAAGTTAGCAAATAATTTACAACTATTTTTTCTCATAGACATTATTAATTCCCTTAATTAACCGATTTTAAACTAATTTAAAAAAGGTACTTTCGGAAACAAATTATTAAGATTAACCCGCATTCCCACAGACCAGGATTCTGTAAATGTGCTAGAAGTGATATAAACCCTCTTTATATGGCAAACATAATCCATCCAACCACCTGTGTAGTAAAGGATATCTGCTTGAGCAATCGCATTTCCGTTTCCTTGAAATGGCACTGTATAATTGATCACACCCACTGTATTCTGAAATTTTTGCCATCCGACTGCGGCGGTCAATAAATCCTTTTGGTCGTATTTTTCGTAAATAAGGCCACCTTTAAAGGCGCCATCCATAAATGTCATTGCTCCGGATATAAGAAAACCATCAATTTGCTCACTCAAGCTATCGGTATTGAGATCAAGGCTTGTAGCTTCATATGTGCTATTAAAATACCCTGGAACAAATCCTCTCCCCAAGGTCCGGTACTCGGCCCTGTAATCAACCTGTTCAAAAAAAGAGCCTCTAAAACCTATTGAGGCGCCACCACCATGATCAATTAATTTTGAATATTCAGTAAAAAGAGTCAGGAAATCGCCCCCGACCGGCACGCCGACATCAACGCCATAACCATCCTGAGCAGCACGGGAAATCTGATTTCCGTCGATTTCATTATCAACACCATCCTGGTCGGTTACATAAGTACCCCCAATTATAATTGGACTCCCTAAAAGAACGGTATCCTCCATAATATAGCTTACACGGGCTGCTTTTACGTTCTTGGCTGTCCACATTGCATCAACACGGACCGGGCTAAATGTAGCATAACCTAAAACTCCTGCCATTTCATTGTTAAACTCAGTAGTACCCGCAGCGCCTGAATTAAAGTTGTTCATTAAAAGACCTTGCCCAAAAGTAACGCTACGGAGCCATCCCCATTTAGCGCCAAACTGCTTGTTATGGTCATAAGATACATGCCTAAGAGTAACAGCATTCAATTCAGAAGGGTAAGGAGCCCCGGCATTAAAAGGCATATAGCCGTTTATATCAAGGCCTAAACCTACTGGTCCCAGAGTTAAATCCGGGCTTATACTAGCCTTATAAAAATTCTCTCCGCCAACATTAACTACACCCACACCACTTTTGAGGCCTTTACTCTCAAAGTCTTCCAGTCTATATGAAATCTCAGCGAAATTATAATGCACAAAAACAAATAACAATAAAACTGTTCCAAAAAAATATTTCCTCAAACTATTCTGCAAATTAATCACTCCTTTTTTAAGTAACCTTATTATTTTCTTTGCTTTCTAACACTATTGAGTATACCACTTATAAAATTCAGTGTGAATTGATTCATTCTCTTTATCTTTTTATAAAAAGATAAAGAGAATTAATCTATCCCCTCCTCTTCTTCTCGTTCCATTTTTTTCTTTGTAAAGGCTACTGTGGCAATGTCGTCCAAAAACTTGCCTTCTTCTTTATCCATCATCTTTCTCCAAATTACTCTTTTATGTTCTTTGTCAGTCTCAATAATCTTCTTCTGCTTAACTGCCTCTACTACTTTTACCCGCTGTTCTTCTTTTTTCTTATCTGCTTCTTCCCTGGCCTTAACCTGTTTGGCTACCTGCTCCTTCACAACTTCCAGATGGGCTTTCCTTAACATAACTTCATTAAGGTCTGTCTCGCCTTGCTCACCTGTCATAATATTTCTTAACTCAGAATATTTTTCACTTTGAAAAATTTTAATTTCTTCTTCTTTCCTTTTTTCTTCCATTAATTTCCGTTCTGCGGCACGTAGCCTCTCCTGCTCCTGAGTTTTTCTTATCTCACGGACTTTTAATACAGTCTCTAAACTATACTGGAATTTATTGCTCTTCTTTGGTGCAGCCATTAAAAGATATTATTTAAGGTTTTAATACTATCTTCAAAGGTAATGTTCTCCATCATGCCTTGCTTGAGAAAATCATTAACTTCATCGATTTTATCCACTGAATAATCTATTTTAGGATTACTTCCTTTTACATACGCTCCGATATTAATCAGGTCCTCAGCTTCATTATACTTAGCCAGAACTTCTCTCAATTGCCCTGCTGATTTCTGGTGGTCCGGAGTTGTAATAGCAGTCATTAAACGGCTGACACTATGACCGATATCAATGCATGGGTAATGGTTCTTTGCCGCTAAATCCCTGGAAAGCATAATATGCCCGTCAAGAATACTCCGGGAGGTATCTGCCACTGGCTCATCCATATCCCCGCCCTCTACAAGTACTGTATATATAGCTGTAATAGTTCCTTTGAGCGAAGTACCTGCCCTCTCCATCAGCCTGGGCAGCAAAGCAAAAACCGATGGCGTGTAACCCTTGGTAGTGGGCGGTTCTCCGATCGCCAGGCCTACTTCCCTTTGGGCCATGGCAAATCTGGTAACAGAGTCCATCATAAACAAAACGTCTTTTCCCTGGTCCCTGAAATACTCGGCAATCGCGGTACCCACCAAAGCGCCTTTAAGACGGATAAGCGGAGGTTTGTCTGAAGTAGCACACACAACTACTGATTTTTTCAGACCTTCTTCTCCCAAACTTTCCTCAATAAAATCTCTTACTTCCCGGCCCCGCTCTCCGATAAGGCTGATAACATTAACTTCTGCCACACAATTTCTGGCAAGCATCCCCATCAAGGTACTTTTTCCAACGCCCGAACCGGCAAAAATACCGATCCTTTGTCCCCTGCCTAGGGTAAGAAGTCCGTCGATAGATTTTACGCCCGTTGACAGAACATTTGTAATTCTAGGCCTCATAACCGGATCTGGAGGCTCCCGGTAAACATCAAATTTTGTCTCGTAATCAAGGTCCCCCTTTTTATCTATCGGCTGCCCTAAACCATTCAGGACCCTGCCAAGGATCCCCATTCCTACTTTCACTCGTATAGGATGCCCTGTAGCATAAACTCGGCAGCCCGGTTTTACACCTTGAAGTGTACCAAGAGGCATTAAAAGCACTAGCCTCTCCTTAAAGCCTACCACTTCAGCTTCTATTATGATTTCATCGCTAATCATAATTTTGCAAAGCTCTCCAATAGACACTCCCTGCACCTGAGCTTCGATTACCAAGCCTACTACTTTCACAACCTTACCAACTACTTTTACAATATCCGTAGTCTCAATGGCTTTTAAATAGCGTTTTACATCTTTTTTTTGCATTTTATCTCTTCTGGAAAATTATAGAGATTATTTTTTCTCTCCGGCTTCTTCTTCTGCATTATAAGAAGCAAAAATAGCTTTTTCTATTGTTTCTAACTTGGTGCAGGTCGAAGAATCAATAAAACCTAACTTAGTTTCTATTATACAGCCTCCCCGCTCTACTCTCTTGTCCTCTTCAACTTCCAGGTTCTTAATATCGCTCATTAACTTATGCAGATAATCCCTATGCTTTCTGACAACCTCGGCATCTTTGGCATTAACCCTGATTATAACCCTGTCTTTGTCTGTAATCCTCCGGATAGCATCATCAACTACCTTATTTATTACTTCCGGATCTTGTTCGATCTTAGTTTGGACAATTCTTTCTGCTATTTTTATTGATAAAGATAAAAGCTCCGGCTCCTGCTCTTTTATTATTCTTTCTTTTTCTTTTGCTAGGGAATTCACTGCATCTATCAACTCCTGGCCCTGCTGGCGCAGTTCTGATAATCCAATTTCTTTTCCTTTTTCATAGCCCTCTTTATGCGCCTTATCAAGAGTAGCTTTCTTCTCTGAATCTATATCTTTCATCTTTTGTTCTTTATAAGCGTTCATCTCTGTATCTGCTGACTGCTTAGCAGATTGTTTGGCTTCTTCTTCGGTTTGAGCAAGAATATCTTGTTTTTGCCGCTCCAGATCCCTTTCAAATTCTTCCTTTTCAGCAGCAAAAGGCTGGGCTTGTTCGTATTCCGGTTTTGGTTGTACCTGATCTTCCCCGGTATCTGCAAAACCATAATCTACGGCCTTTTCCCCAGGTTCAACTTCTCTTTTCTTGGGCTTCGGAGGCTTAAAGTCTTTTAGTTTGGCAATCTGTAAATCCCGGGAAGAAATCAGGTCCGAACTTTTCAAAACATGTTTACTAATAATTAGCTTTGCTTTTCCTTGGCCTTTTCTTAAAATCGCACCTTCCAGGTCTTTTATCTTTTCTAAACGGACTTCTTCCTTAATATCGCCGGGTTGCTTTATAATAGTCATAGCCTATATATTATACTAAATTAAGCAAAATCCCAAGTTTGGGTAGTCCTCAGTCTTTTGAAGTGCTGCGCACTTCACAGACTGGAAATGGTTTTTTAAGGGCTCCGCCCTTAAAAAACCCATAAAAATCAGGGAGAAAAGATGATTCAGTATCCAAATATAAATCCAACTATTATCAAGCTAGGCCCCATAAGCCTTAGATGGTATGGCGTAGCCTACATAATAGGTATCCTGGGCTCATTTAAATTTGCCGAATCCTATTTTAAGCGTAAACTAAACTTCACTTCAGACCAGATTACCAACTTAATGTTATATACTATTCTTGCTATCATCATTGGTGGACGTTTAGGGTATATCTTGATCTACGACCTACCCTATTATCTTCAGAATCCCAAGAATATCTTTTCTGTATGGCAAGGTGGGATGTCTTTCCATGGCGGAGCTTTAGGCTGCTTTATAACTTTTATAATATACGGCCTGATACATCAAAAAAACGTATTCTCTATGATAGACATATTAGGGGTAGGATCTACCATTGGTAACATCCTCGGAAGGCTAGCTAATTTTATTAACGGTGAACTATACGGCCGGATTACAACTGTCCCCTGGGCAATGGTCTTTCCTGGCGGAGGCGCGGTAGGACGGCACCCTTCACAATTATATGAAGCTTTTTTTGAGGGTATAGTTTTATTTGCAATTCTTTACTTGCTTTTAAAATGGGACAAGCTCAAGCCCGGCCAGCTGTTTGGAATTTATCTTTTCTTATATGGATTATTTAGGTTTGTTATAGAATTTTTCAGGGAACCGGATAAGCAGATGGGTTATCTTTTTGGCTGGATGACAGCTGGGCAGTTGCTTTGTTTGGTGATGGTTGTGAGTGGACTATGCCTATTCTTCTATCTTCAGTATTTATCAAAGCTTACTAGCGAGGAAATGGTTTAGCGATATTCAAATTATTCCACAAATTTTCAACTAATTTACCCATTTTACCAAAAAAAGTCTTTGGTCCAACACCCATGACATCAAAAAAATTATTAACATCTTTAAAGCTTGATACGGGCCCATTTTTACTATCTTCTTTATAAAAATTCCCTTTTTCATAAACGACAGCTGTGCCGCTTTTATTATAAAGAGTTCCCATTCCTGTTGCCTTATATCCATCAAAACTACCGACATATTTCGCACCATTATTAAATAAAATGAATCCCTCTTTACTAGTAGTATTGGCCAATTTGACATAACCTTTGCCAAATTCCATTTTATATCCTTCTTTTCTTAATGCATTACCTAAAATTCTAAAATTCCGAATTGACTTTCTGTCTTTAAGCTTATCTGGATTCTTCAATACTCTAGCTAACGTCTTTCCTGCCATTTCCATTAATTTTCTCGGCAATGCTCCTAAATTAAAAACTCCCATACATTCATTACGGACGTTCATTAAAGCCTTATTTCTTTTACTTTTTTCTATTTTAGCTGGATCTCTAGCCCCTACCTGCTTTATGTCTTTTTTGACATTTTTCTCTGTCCTTTTTTCATAGCCCTCTTTATCTAGTTTTTCAGTACTTCCCTGACTGGACTTTTTTGTTTTAATATTCCACGCAAAGTCAGGAGCTTGAGTTTTCTCTGTTTTAGGTTTTCCACCTACTTTAGCCTCTTTGTTTTTCTTAGGAAGACCCAAAAGTCTTCCAATATTACCTCCAATTTTCGGAAACATGAATTACCCCCTATATTTTTTCGAGTTACTTATTATTTTATTTATTCCCATTTTTGGTAAAAACAAAACATTGAAAAAAGGTAAAAATAAGGCTAAGGTCTCAAGCAAAAAACTCAGTTTTTTGGTCCCTAATAGCTGGTGAAACCAGCGATCTAATTTCTACTCTCTATTCACTAAATCCGGTCTTCATTTTTGGCTAGATCATTCGCTAAAGCTCATTATTAGAAATTAGAGATTAGATCGCAGCCGTTGTCTGCTAGTAGGAAAGATATATTGGAAATGGTAAACAGGAAATGGAGCAGAGAGAATTGGAGGAAACCACCCTCACCCACGAAATAAATGAGAAAGCATATGTTCAAACCGCCCTCTCCCATTGAAGATCAACGGGAGAGGGATCAAAGTTCTCTATTATTCAAGATAAAATGCAAAAAATAAGAAAGCCAAAATGAGACAAAGAGATAGCTAATAAGCTACGAAGTAGTACAAGGCACAGTATCGAAGATCCTCACGACCCATCAAAGATGGGAAAAGAAGCGAAGATAGAATAACTCAAAACCTTGAGTTCCTACTGGTTGTAGGAGGGTCTCAGGATGACAATGGGGTAGGAACCTGAATACAGTCTTCGCAAAAAAACACTCATCCCAACGAACAAACCCGCCGTCTAACAACAACACGCATAATTCAAAGAAACTTCAGGGGCGACGTAAGCCCCGTTAATTCAAACAAATTTCAGGAAGGTTTACACTTCCGTTTTCTTGCTCAGATAGACCTATGACAATGACAACGAATTTTAACAAAGATGGCCTTTGTTCTCCCTCTATCTTCGATATGAAGCCAAGCAAAATGTTGAAAATTGACACTCCGCATAACCCGCGCAGCCTAGAAGTAGTCAGATTTCGTCAAATACCCGGGTGCGGACTACATAAGCGCAACGATAGTGGAGCGGTAGTTTAGCACGGGGATTTGGCGAAATATGGCTGCTTATTGGCTGCGCCAATGTTGAAAAGCACTCTCCACAAAGGTATTATATTACTATGAAAAGAGAAAAATGGATTATTTATAGCCTCATTGCCTTATTCCTAATCTCAATCCTAATCGGACTCTTAAGGCAAGTCCCCATCAATAAATCAGTCGGACAACCAAAAATTTTACTCCCTAAAGACGGGATCGCGGTAATTTACATTTACGGTCCTATCTTTGTTGATCTCGGTTCGCCAATTATCGGCGCTTCTGGAATCGATAGCATTGTCGAACAATTAAACGCTATTGAAAAAGATAAGCATATTAGAGGTGTCGTTCTACGTATAAACAGCCCGGGCGGTTCACCAGGCGCCAGCCAGGAACTCTATAATGAAATTTTAAAATTTAAAGACCGCACTAAACTACCTGTCACGGTCTCCATCGCTGATGTCGGCGCTTCCGGAGCATACTGGGTAAGCCTTGCCGGGGACACTATTTTTGCAAATGCCGCCAGCATCATTGGCAGCATTGGAGTAATTATTCAGAACTTAGACCTGTCTGAAGTAAAAGAAAAATACGGCATTGGAATTAAAACTATAAAAACCGCAGAATATAAAGACGCCTTCTCCCCTTGGAGAAAAACAAGCGGCAAAGAAAACAGGCATCTCAAAAACCTTGCAGACAATATCCATAAGCAGTTTGTTTCAGCTATTGCAGAATCAAGAAAACAAGTTGGCAGAAAAGCTGCTTCCTTAGCTGACGGTAAAATTTATACTGGTGAACAAGCCATTAAAGTTGGTTTAATTGATAAAATCGGCGGTATGGAAGATGCTATTTCATACACTGGAAAGATGGCTGGCATCAAAGGCAAACCCCGGGTAATAACTCGGCCAGGAAATCCTATCCATAAATTCTTTAAATACTGGCAGCAGAATATGTCCAGCTTTTTTGGTAGTTCAAGCACAACGTTTTTATCCCCTTCTATGGAATTGAAATAAATGTTTGTTCATCTTCTTTATTCGTATATTACTAATCCTTTAAAAGCCATCTCCAAATGGCAGGACAAAAAACCGTTTCTAGCCGGCCTAACTATTATTTTCCTTGTGTCATTATCAAATATGGTTAAGGCACATAATGCTCTGGCAATTCTGGTTCAGGCAGTTTTTCTCTTTTTGTTCTCTTGTATATTCCTATTTATTTTCAGTTCTGTCCTGGATTTTACAGCTCAGTTATCTGAGTTAAAATCCCAGAGCTTAACCTTATTTTTATGGTTAGGAATTTCCTGGATACCATTCCTATTAGCACCTGCTTTTCAGTTAATTTTTGATTATGTTCCAGGGATTATCACCCTGGTCCTAATAGTCATTTCTTGTGGCTTGCAGGTCATAACCCTGAAAGTCCTTTACCAAATTTCAACTAAAAAAAGCATTCTTTTATTTTTCACTCCCCTACTGTTGGCTATAGGTTTCTTTTTGCTGATCATGATCATTGGCATTATCTCCATATCTTTATTCGTATGAGAATAGGCACCGGTTATGACGTCCATGCTTTTAGTCCTGAGAGGAAACTTATCTTAGCCGGCGTACATATACCTTATAAAATGGGGCTGTTGGGTCATAGCGACGCAGATGTTCTAAGTCATGCTATTGGGGATGCGATTCTGGGAGCATTATGCCTAGGTTCACTTGGAGATCATTTTCCTGATACTGATCCCAAATTCAAGGACATTTCAAGTCTGATCCTGCTTGAAAAGATAACTGCCCTGATGCAAGAGCAAAAATATATTATCCAAAACATTGATTCAGTGGTTATTGCCGAAGAACCAAAGCTAGCCCCGTATATCTTGGAAATGCGTCAGAATATAGCCAAAAGCTTACAAACAAACCTTGATAAGGTCTCTATAAAAGCAACCACAACCGAAAAACTTGGTTTTACCGGCCGCAAAGAAGGCATTGCCGCGCAGGCAAGCATCCTGCTCATTCCGAAAGCATAAATTGCAATCCTGATATGATTAATCTCAGATGATCACCAGCCCTGAAAATCCAAAAATAAAACTAATTAAAAAGCTATTATCCAAATCCAGTTTCCGGAACCAGGAAAATATGTTTGTACTGGAAGGTAAACGCTTTGTTTTAGACGCCTTGAAAAACGATCTCCAGAATTTAGTGTTCCTTGGTATATGTTCTGAAGAAAAGAGCCTCAAATTACCTAAGAATATTGAGCAGGATAAAATATATTACCTGGATACTAATGTCCTAAAAAAAATCAGCCCCTTACGCACCCCGCCCGGAGTTTTAGCTGTGATAAAAAAGCCATTCTGGGACCTGGAACAAATCCTTAAAAAGGCCAAGAACATTGTCCTTGTTGACCGGTTACAGGACCCATCTAACTTAGGTGCTGTGATCAGGAATTGTGTAGCCTTTAAAATGGACGCTGTCCTGTACACTCCTGGCACAGTTGATCCATTTCATCCCGAATCTTTAAGAGCTATGGCTGGGAATTATTATCAACTGCCTGTTTTAGAAATTCAATCCAGTGACTTGATAAAACTGATAGATAAACAAACATCTGTTTTTAGTTTAACTCCAAATGCAGAAACTCCGCTTTCCAAAATTTCTCTTAGCAATAAAAATGTCTTTATCTTTGGATCTGAACGTCAGGGGATTGTTACTCCTGAACTTCTTGCTTTGGAATCAAAATCAACAAAAATCAAGATCAATATCTCTAAGGATATAAACTCTCTGAATGTTGCGGTAAGTTCCGGGATTGTTCTATATGAAATATCTAGGACCCTGTTTTGAAGGGACCTGCCAGTCAATATTCCGATAAGGACATTTAGCTACACATGAACCATCATGGAGACAGTCTGTAGCAGACACTGAAATAATCTCCTTTTCCGAAGATTCAGGTTCCTGGTTCAAAGAATATACAACTCCGGGACAAAAATGAAGGCACGGGCAGTTATACTCCCCCTGGCACTTTCTGCAGAGTGAATGGTCCTTAATGGAAATATGAGGTTGGTGCGGCTCTTTATGCTTTACTCCTGCATAATATGAGAACTCTTTATTGGCTGCCGCTTTGAAAAAAGTTTTTCGTAAAATATCTCTTTGCGATAGGCTAAGGTGGTCCGGCCTGGTTTTTAGCTTAAAAGGCCAAAAATGCTGCACCAGTGAGAATGGAGCTCCCCAAAACAGGCCTGCTTTAGTAGAGAATGCCTGCCTCATATTTCTGGCGGTCTTCATCTCTTTTAAAACCTTTAACTTGATAAGTTCTTGTTTATATTGACTTAACTGTTCGGCAGAAAAATCATCTTTAATTACAGCATTAAAAACTGTATTACCTGTCGCAATACCGGAATAGATGGCTAAATGTATACCCTTCATCTTCCGCAAATTAACAAAACCAGCTGCATCCCCTGCTATTACAGCACCGTTTACCCAAAGCTGCGGCAAAGAATAATACCCGCCTTCCGGGATAAGCTTTGCTCCTGCACTGATAACTTCCGCTCCCTCAGTAAGCTTATTTATAAAAGGATGCGCCATATACCGTTCCAGTTCCTGCTGCGGATTAAGGTCCCGGTACGGCCAATCTAAACCTGATACAAGGCCAATGGAAACACAATTATTTCCCAGATCATAGATAAATCCCCCGCCAAAAACATCCTTTTTATGAGGAAATCCAATCGTATGGATAACACTGCCCCTGGGGAACTTGGAATGTGATGGAAGTCTTAATATTTTTTTCAATGCTACAGAATAAACCTGCGGGTTTTGTCCCTTGTCCATCTCAAAAGTGTTGATCAATTTCTGGCTTAAATATCCTTTTGCACCATCTGCAAAAACAACTGCCTTAGCCTCTAAAACCGAAGTCGGAACAGACTCCCCGGCAGCTTTTTTACCTTCGATATCTTGAATTAAAACGCCTTGCACTGTTTTACCATCTGTCTGAATATCAACAACAGAAGAAGCATGATAAATCTCTACTCCACACTTTTCAGCAACCTCACCAAGCCACTTAACCAGTTTGTTAATGGAAATAACACTGCTGCCCTTATGTCTCATATCAGGAAGACGGAAAAAATTTGGGATACGGAATCTATGACTTGACGTTAAAAAATAGAAACTTTCTGCTTTTACGGCAGCATTTTTCACTTCTGAAATAAACGGTTCCTCTCCTAAATTCCATTCAGAAACCAGTTTTTCCAGGCAATTAGTTTCTAACAGTGCTCCGGATAAATTATGCTCTCCAATATTCTCTGCTTTTTCCAGAACAACTACACTTGCTTCCTTTTTAGCTTGGTTAAGCTTTTTTTTAAGTTGAATAGCGGTTGCTAAACCAGCAGGGCCGGCGCCAATAACAATGACATCAAAAGTATGGTTATTTTCCATTTTGTTTGATTATTTTAACTTACATGGGCCTGATGCAAAACACCGGAAAATTTTCTAACGGTAAATTTTGTGGTATTTCGCAACAGCTCCTACATCTAAGTTTTTATTAATGGCGCTGACAAAAATCATGGCATTATCTTTAGCCTAATAGCGTCCGGAGAAAATCCCAGAGAGATTTAAAATGCTCGGTTAAAGTATCATCTCCAGGTGGTTCAGAAAGCCGATCTGCTTTTTCTACTTTCTTCCTTTTTAATATTTTCACCTGTTATTATTACGCTCCATTTTTACTAACCGCTTACATTATATGAAATTTTTCTCTATTTTTTCGATAATAATATAGGTAACTCATTGGTTACTAATATATTAATAATAATAAAATGTAAAAGGAAAGTATAAAATGAAAAAATTAATACCATTTCAAAATCCAGTAATAAATAAGCCCAAAACGCCTACTCAGGGAAAGCCAAATAACTACGATAAGGATAGAATTAGGCATAATTTAAAAAACAATAACTTAGAGATATTAAGAACATTAAGGTATAAATATCAAGATTTGATTTCTAACCGTACTAAATATAAAGATTTTTTTGAACATATTTTTACTAATAAAAACTGGACCAGTTCTAAACCACTTAGCAATGATGACTTCTCCAAAATCAGGAAAAAGAAATTAAAAATAATTGATAATTCTAAAAATATTCTTAAAAAGAAAACACCTAAAGAAAACAAAGCATTTATTAATAGTGTTATTTTGCCGTTCTTACTGCTAGAAGTATTGAATACTAATCCTGATCCTAAAGTTATTTCAGGTTTAATTAATCTCCAAAAAGATTTTTCATACACAGAAACAAAAGGTTTAAATAATTACTCTGTTTATCACTTATCTGCATTTATGCGCAATAAAAATCTGTTTGATTTTCTTCAAAAAAATAATGCACCAGGATTTGATCAATTTGATTCATTCCTATTTGGAACAGGTGAAGACTATGCTAAATTATTTGGTTTAATAAAGGTGCAAAAACCTAATACAATAAATGTTATCAATGACAAAAATGAACTCACGCAAATGTCTAGACAAGATTTTGAAAAATTACACGACATAATTTACTCGCCATGGTTTCATTGCAATTCACATAACTTCATTAAACGCATAATAGAACAAAAAAATATATTCGTAACTGAACAACTTGGGCAAGGTGGTCAAATTCCTTCTGATTTAAAACGAATTATTATAGGCCAGGCAGAACTAGCTTATAGTAAGCTTCACTCTGCACAAAACTTTATTGTAGCTTATATACCGGAAATAAAAGGCTATGGATTATATGCAAATAGAGTTTTTGAGGAAAATGAATTCATTGATTTTCTGGGTGGGATGATAGTAGCAATAAAACACTTAAAAAACGCCAAAAACAATCAATTCTTAGTTTGTCTATCTTTAATAGAAAAAAGCCACCAATTATCGACAAAAGATACGATGATAAAAATGCTACAAGAATCTGATCCGGATGGCTGTAAGCTTTTTGGATCGGCTAAAAAGTTATTTGATCATTATTCATCAGTAGCTCCGGATTTAATAAAGGAAAAGGAAACAAGGATTAAGTTAATAACTTGTCAATCCAAAGCACCTTTTTGGGTAAACATGAAAAAGCAGCGCAACCTTACTGCCTTTATTAACTGTTCGAAATATCCCAACACAAGATTATTATCAACTCCTTTCAGAGGCGTTCCAGGCACAATGGTATATGCAACAAAGAAAATTTTGCAATATGAGCAGTTTCTGGTGGGTTTCTCCTCGCTTTTTGAAGAAAACAAGATTGAGAATTTTTTTGAAATGGGTAAAGGCAGCGGCTTTCCTAGATTTTTAACTATTGTATAAGTCTTTTCAAGCCAAGCAAAACATCAAACATATATGAACAGAGCAGAATCATTGAAATTGGGGCTTTTGGGACGGCCAATTACCAATCCCCGCGCAATTTAACTTCTTTAATATCCTTATTGGCTAGAGATAAAACTCCAGCAACCTCTTCCTTACTGGCCGGCAAATAAGAACTGGGAAGCTCTTTAACTAAGCTGAAAAAATTATGAATGTAATACAAGGAAGCTCCTTTTATGGGGGCCAATAATTTTTTGGGGTCATATTTATCAAAATACCCCTTCCATACTGTGGTTCTGAACTCAGAAATAATGCTGTCCTGGTTTTTTAACAAATTTATAGATTTTTCTACTAGATTAGTATCCAAATCTACTCCTGTTACTTCTTTATAATTCTCCAGAGGTGCTTTGAGGTCCATTGCTATATAGTCAGCCAGTTGGTTTCCGATAATCTCTTTCAGCACTTCATAATTATACCCGTTAGTATCTATTTTTATTTTCAGATCAAAAGAGCGTAATTCCTTTAAAAACTCCATTAAGCCCTGCTGACAGGTCGGTTCTCCTCCGGTTATAACCACGCCATCTATCAACCCAATCCGATTTTTTAGGAAATCCAATATATCTGTATCTGAAATAGTAGGGATATTTTCATGGTTATATACCAGATCATTGTTGTAGCAGAAACAACACCTGAAATTACATCCACCCACAAAAAGTGTAGAAGCAATCTGACCGGGATAATCAATTAACGTGGTTTTATGCAGATGTTTAATAAACACGTTAATTAACTTGCTTTAGTCTCTTTAACCGGACAAGAGTGATGTTCCCCTCTGATATAGCCATGAACCGGGCAAATTGTAAAAGTCGGGGTTATGGTAAAATAAGGCAACCGGAACTTTTCCGCAATCCTCTTTACCAGTTTTTTGCACTGCTCGATATCTTCGATGTTTTCACCCAAAAAGCCATGCAGCACAGTGCCTCCGGTATAAAGCGTCTGCAGGTCATCCTGGTGGGTCAGTGCTTCAAAAATATCATCAGTCTTATCAACCGGCAAATGCGTAGAATTTGTATAATAAGGTTCCTCTGTGCCAGAGGTTATTATTTCCGGGAACAATTCCGTATCATTCCTGGCAAACCTGTAAGAAGTACCTTCTCCGGGAGTTGCTTCCAGGTTATATAAAGAACCATCTTCTTCCTGAAACTCGATTAACCTATCTCTAATATAAGTTAGAGTATCAACTGCAAACTGCTTACCTTTTTCTGTAGATATATCTGTTTCCTGGCCAAACATATTCTGGCAAGCTTCATTTATACCAATAACTCCCACAGTATTAAAATGGTTAACCCAATAGCCACCCTTACTTGCTTTGATTTCTCTCAAATAGTGTTTGGAATATGGATAAAGCCCACTCACTGTAAAACGTTCTAAGATTTTCCTCTTGATAAGCAAGCTTTCCTTAGCCAACTCCAGAATCCAATCCAAGCTCTTATAATACTTTTCAAGATCTCCCTTTGCTTCATATGCTAATCTAGGAACATTTATGGTCACTACACCAATGCTACCCGTCATTGGATTGGACGCAAACAAGCTTCCCCCTCTTTTCCTTAGCTCCCTGTTATCCAAACGCAAACGGCAGCACATTGACCTGGCATCCTCAGGCTTCATATCTGAATTAATAAAGTTTGAAAAATAAGGCACTCCGTACTTGGATGTCATTTGCCAAAGTGCATCAAGATTCTGATTATTCCAGTCAAAGTCAGAAGAAATATTATAGGTAGGAATAGGAAAGGTAAAAATTCTTCCTTTGTAATCACCTTCCATCATTACTTCACAAAATGCTTTGTTAAGCATATCCATTTCATTTTGGAATTCTTTATACGTCTCTTTTTGTGGTTTTCCACCTAACATTACTGGCATATCTGCCAAAGTAACAGGCGCTTGAAGATCCATTGTAATATTTGTAAACGGTGTCTGAAAACCAACCCTAGTTGGAATATTTACATTAAAAACAAATTCCTGCATAGCTTGCTTTACTTGATCATAATTCAAATTATCATATTTAATAAACGGGGCTAAAATCGTATCAAAACTGGAAAAAGCCTGGGCACCGGCAGCTTCACCCTGGAGCGTATAAAAGAAATTAATTATCTGTCCAAGGGCTGACTGGAAATGTTTTGGCGGACCGCTTTCAACTTTACCAGCAACTCCTCCTAAGCCCTGCCCAATCAGGTCTAAGAGGTCCCAACCACAACAGTAAACACTCAAAAGCCCTAAATCATGAATATGAAAATGCCCATCTTCATGCGCTTTCTTAATCCGGTTATTATAAATTTTATTAAGCCAGTACGAAGCGGTTATTTGCGAGGAAATGTAATTGTTCAAGCCTTGTAGGGAATACCCCATATTACTGTTCTCTTTTACCCTCCAGTCTGCTTCGCCCAGATAGTTGTCTATCATATTTATGGCTTGAGAGAGGATCTCATTTGTATCTCTTAATTGAGCATGCTGTTCCCGGTAAATAATGTAGGCTTTGGCAGCAGCGGTAAAACCTTCATTAACCAGAATATGTTCAACGAGGTCCTGGATATTTTCTACTGTTGGCACATTGTCTTTATGGGTAATCAGGATTATAGATTCTACTTTATCTGTTAAATTCTCAGCAAAAGACTCATCTGTGTCTGTTGCTTTTAACGCTTTTTTAATAGCCTGGGCGATTTTCTTTTTCTCAAATGGAACAATATTTTCATCGCGCTTTTTTATGTATCTAACCATTTTTGACCTCGCAATTTTTTTATATAACTATTACTTACTTGGATGACTTTATTAAGACCTGCCTAAAAAAAAATCCTACCGCGGATTATATACCTAAAAGAGAAGAAAATTAAATTGAAAATTTGTATCATTTCAATTTTCGATCTGGATCTCTAGCCCGCCTATTCGTTTGGCAAAAAAATTATAAAAAAAGGCTATGATAATGCCTAACAAATACCCGACAACCGGATTAACTACTAAAAATAACAAGGGTGATACAAACTGCCAGTGGAAATAATTTTTCACTATCATTTGTTTTAACAGCAGAAATTCCAGAGGCGCAAGGAAAAGAGCAGTCAAGGATAAGGTGATAACAGCTATCGTCTTGCCTAAACTTGCCGGATCAATATATGCAATTTCTTTTAACAAATTACCCTATTCTAAGATTTTGTAGAACCGGCAGCTGACTTTGAGGCATTGTCTGTGACATAAAAACCAGGCCCTTTAAAGCTTACAAAAACATTCCTGCCAATCAGGCGTTTAATCTCCCCATCGCACTTAGGGCATTCTATTAAAGGATCTTCTTTCATTGTCTGTAGAGCTTCAAATCTATGGTTGCATTTGTTACATTTATATTCGTATGTTGGCATTTTTTCCCTCCCCCTTCTCAATTACTTTTTTAACAATTGGTTATTATAACATATATTTTATTTTTTTTCTGCTTTTGCATCTGGGGAGCTCTGCAAAGCTGATAGCTTGTTCAGCAATAAATCGATATTCTTTAGTTTTTTACCGAAATTCACCCAGTCATTTGCCTTTGCGGATGCACGGAACCTTTTGAACTCATTAGTAATTCTCCCAATAAGTTCTTTTAAAGATTCCCGGGCTGAAGCTTTTTTAGGCAGACCTACCGCTTCTTTCTCTATGGCAACTGTTTCTATCGCTTCTGTAAAAGTATTATTAATCGCTTCTGTAATATTTTTAGCCATGACTACAGAATCGCTATAGGCGAGAATCACTCTTTTCAGTTCCGGCAACTTGCTTTGGGTAGCTTGCAAATAAATCGGCTCAACATAAATCAGGGATTCTTCAATAGGAATAACGATTATATTTCCTCTGATAACACGCGATCCGACCTGCCCCCACAAGGTCAATAACTTAGAAATATCAGTATCCTGGTCAATTCTGGACTCGATCTGCATCGGCCCGTAAATTGTTCTCTCTTTAGGAAACTTATAGACCCTGAGCTGGCCATAATTTTCCTCATCACATTTGGCGCTTAACCAGGCTATCATATTATTCTTCTTACTAGGCGTAAAAGGAAGCATCAAAATAAAAGAAGCTTTATTTTCTTTAGGAAGTTTGGTAACTGTATAATACGCATCCATAAGCTGTTCGTTCTCCTCATATTTTTCAGAAGGAATCGCCCAAACATCTTCTTTGTTATAGAAAACCTGAGGGTCATTCATATGGTATATTCCATACATATGAGACTGAACTGTAAATAAATCCTTTGGATATCTGATATGCTCTTTGAGATCCTGAGGCATTTCCGAAAAGTTTTTATATACGCCGGAATAAATCTTAGCATAAGTAAGAATCAATGGATCCTCGTTATCCACAATATAGAAATTAGTCTCTCCAGAATAGGCATCAATAGTAACTTTTACAGCATTTTTAATGTAATTGATGGTCCGTTTAAACGGCTCGGAATAAGGGAACCTGTTGCTTAAGGTATAACCGTCCAGAATCCACACCAAACGGCCCTCTCTGGTTAAAACCAAATAGGGATCGTTATCATAAATTAGATATGGAGCAATCTTATTAACTATGGTTGTAATATCCCGATCATATAGGATCCTACTTTCAGATTTTATTAAGGTGCTTATAAGGATTTTGGGATCGGAAAATCTCAACGCGAAAATCAGCCTTCTTACGAAACCATCCAGCATAATCCCGCCTTTTCCTTCGTAATGTGAATAAACATTCTTATCACCTTTTGGGTAACTGAATTCTTTTTGTTTTGTGTTGGTAATCACATAGGAATTATTCTTTTTCTCTCCAAAATATATCTCAGGCTGAAGCACATCCAGGTCAATATTAGATACCGGCGGCAGGTCTTTGATAAAAAAGTAAGGCAGCCCTTCAGAAGTAACCTCATTAACCGGAGACATGCAAACCCCATATCCATGGGTATAAGTCACATGTTTATTAATCCAGTTCTGGGCTTTGATCGGGAGCTGGGAAACATCCATCTCTCGGGGTGAAAGCATAACCTGCTGCAATTGGTCATTAATCTTATACCGGTCCACATCAATATTTAAAAATTCATAGTACAGCCTGATTTCCTGAAGCTGGCTAAAAGTTTGTTTTAATGGCAGCTGGTTCCATAAGCGGATATTATTAATCACATTTTTATTCTTTTCCAGATCATTCAAGGTCAAATTAGCCGCCACTGGAAAAGCTACCTCCTGGATTTTATCGAGTCCATAGCCCATTTTTGTGTACTTGATATTGTGTTGAATAAATTCCTTTTCTTTTACCAGCTCATTCGGAGCGACAAAATAGCTCTGTAATATAGAAGGGTATAATTTTCCGAATATAATGCTACTGACAATAATCACTATGAAAAATACTACCGGCACCTTAAGCCCTGGCCTAAAAGCCCAAACAAACACAAGCAATGCCTCAATAGCAAAGAGCACCAACAAAATACGATAACTTAATAACTGTGCATACACATCCGTATATCCCGCCCCAAACACTACTCCCCTGGCAGAAAAAAGCAGGTCATACTGGCTTAGCCACTGGCCGAAAGCTAAAAGGCCAATAAACAAGGACAATAAAATAAAGATATGTTTTTTTATACCTAGGTTTTTACGATTCTTGGCAAAGATATTCAATAAAATATTTTTTGAAAAATATATCCAGCCTACCAAACCAATAGTAATTATCAAAAGGATTATCAACCAGGTATGAATATTCTTAAAAAGAGGGATCATAAAAAAATAAAACGAAATATCATTATTAAAAATCGGATCTAATAAATTAGCGCTGCTCCTATTCATAAAGAGCCAGATATCCTGCCACCAACCTTTAGCGGTGACCGCTAAAATAAAAGAGAAAAACACAATACCCAAAAATAACAGCCACTGATACAACTTTTTTGGTAATTGTGGCAACGGCAAATCAGGCTTTTCTATCGAGCCAGAGGGAAAAAACTGCTTGATAAAGGGAATGTTGAAAGAAATATTAATATCTTCCTCATTAAAAGCTTTTGAGGACATTCTCCAAGCTATGCGAAAATTCAGCAGCAGCCAACCAAAAGCGAATAAGAAAAAACCTGTAAAAACCAATAACTTGGCCTTCAGAACAAACCACCAGACCGAACCAAAGTCAAAAGATTTAAACCATAATAATTCCGGATAAAGAGAAGCAACAGCCTTAAAAAAGATATAAATACCAATAATAAAAAAGGCCAGCAGCAGATACTTAATAATTTTCATAGATCACCCTCTAATATTTTAATAAAGATATTTACAAATAAATATCTTTATTTAATTTTTTCATAGTAAGGCGTGTTTGTTAATAGGAAACATTAGTTTGCCTGGGATAATATTGTCTATTAATACCGGAAATTAAGAGACAGCCTTAGATAAAGCTTGAGTTTTCTCATGGGCTGACATTTTATCCATGATCAGATAAGAAATTTCTTTTTGCTTAAGGTATTTTTTAAAAGCCTGCTGCTTATCTGCACAGTACAGATTATCTCCAAATTTGCTCAGCATCTTTATTAAAAGATCTGTCTTATCATTTGCTACAACAGCCTTAAAAGCAATTGAGGAATAAAAAATATCCAATTCGTCCGCTGTGATTGTATCTATTAATAAACCTATAAGCGGCCAATTTTTTTCCTTAGCAGATTTTGTTAATGCCATACTCTTCTCCCAGGGACTCATTTTGGATAGGATCAAATTAAAAAGTGAAGCATTTTCCGTATATTTCTTTAACGCCTGATATTTAAAAACATGCGAAATCCCCTCTCCGCATTTAAAAACAAAATTGTTTAGTAAATTCACATTATTTTTCTTAAGGATCAACTTAAAGACTTCCCCGCAATCCATATTCCTGGACTCTCTGCCGAGCTCCTCTATCAGCAGCTCTGCTAACTGTTTTTCTTCTCTTTGAACAGCCTCAAGTAAAACCTCGTACCTGCTCCATTTATCCATTTTACTTAAGATATATTCAAATACCGGCTTATCATCTTTGTATGCAA
>JBHPDY010000011.1:0-22618 GCA_042577605.1 Candidatus Margulisiibacteriota bacterium | reverse complement strand
ACAATTACGGTGGTACTCCGGGAGTTAATTTTACTTAAAAGCTGCATTATTTCCCAGGATGTGTCCGGATCGAGGCTTCCGGTAGGTTCATCGGCTAGAAGGATAGGGGGATTGTTTACAATAGCCCTTGCAATACAGATCCTTTGCTGTTCGCCTCCGGAGAGCTCTTTGGGCATGTAGTTCATTTTTTGATGGAGTCCGACCAGCTCAAGCACCTGATGAACTTGTTTTTTGATTTTGGAGCGGGGATAGTTCATAACTCTTAAAGCAAAAGCAATGTTTTCATATACGTTTCTTCTGGGAAGTAATTTAAAATCCTGGAAAATAATTCCCATGTTTCTTCTAAGGAATGGTATTTGTGAATGGGCAATTTTATTTAAGGAGAAATTATCAATGTGGATATCGCCAAGGCTGGGACGTTCTGCCCTAAAGATCATTTTAAGCAGGGTCGATTTGCCTGCTCCGGAGGGGCCGACAAGATATACAAATTCGTTTCTGTCTATTTGCAGATTAATTTCTTCTAAAGCCGCGAATCCATTAGGATAAACTTTGGAAAGATTAATAATTCTAATCATTAATTCTATTCAGTATTTTAGCAGAGACTTTCTCGACCGTGAATCCAAAATGATCTGCCAGTTCATTTTGAGGTCCGCTTTCACCAAATTTTTCGATAGATATAGCAACACCGTTAGGCCCGGTATATTTGTGCCAGCCAAAAGATATCCCTGCTTCAATAGAGCAAAAAATGGCGGTTTGTTCACCAAGCACAGACTTCTGATAGTTTTTATCTTGAAGCTCAAACAGCTCAAAAGAAGGGAATGATACAACTCTAACGGATATGTTTTGAGGCTCTAGTTTTTCAGCAACTTTTAATGCCAGGGCAACTTCAGAGCCGCTGGCTAAGATGCAGACATCAATAGTATCTTTTGTTTCTTTTTTTATAATGTAAGCACCTTTGCTGACATTGTGAAAAGAAGTGGAAGCCAAGTCCGGGCAGGATTGTCTGGAAAGAGAAAGCACTACAGGAGAATGGAGTTTAAGTGCCATATACCAGGCTCCTTTGACTTCAGTAGAGTCTGCCGGCCTTATGACAGTTACATTTGGAATAGCCCTCAGCGAAGCGAGGTGTTCGATGGGTTGATGGGTAGGCCCGTCTTCTCCTAAGAAAAAACTGTCATGGGTAAACTGATAAATAATATTCAGCTTCATTAGGGCGTTTAACCGGATTGAGTTCCTCATATAATCGGAAAAAGTTAGGAATGTCCCGCAGAAAGGCAGAAAGGTGCCATGCAAAGCCAGCCCGGCGGAAATTGCGCTCATACTGAATTCCCTTACTCCGAATTTGATGTTCTGAGGTTTGTAGTCATTAGATGAAATAATGCCGCTGTTTTTAATAAATGTCTTATCAGAACCTGAAAGGTCAGCAGAGCCTCCGATCAGAAATGGTATTTTTTCAGATAAGGTTTGAATGATATTGCTGGAGTTTTCTCTTGTGGCTGCATTTGGTTTGGTAGGTGTATCTGCTAGTATTTGCTCTATGTTGGAAGGAATTGTCTTTTTGCTGTAGACTTCCTGCCAGAGCTTAGCTTCCCCAGGATGGCTGTTAGCCCAGGAGCTCATTTTTTTCAGCCAGTTCTGTTCAAGATCATTTAAAAAAGATCTTTTTTCCTGGAAAAACTGTTTGACCTGTTGTGGAACGAAAAACAAAGGTTCCAGCGGTATTCCAAGCTTTTGTTTTGTTAATATAGTTTCTTCTTTGCCCAGAGGTTTACCATGTACTTCATTGGTATTGGAAAAACTTGGGGAGCCTTTACCGATGATAGTTTTGGCAATGATTAAAGTAGGAGCTTCCTTTTGGCCTTTAGCAAGCTCAATAGCTTTGTCTATCTGTTTGAAATCATGCCCTTCAATTTCTATTACCTTCCAGCCGTATGCTTCGTAACGCATTTGAGTGTTCTCGGAAAAACATTCTGAGGTCGGGCCGTCCAGGCAAATGTCGTTAGAATCATAAATTATAATCAGGTTATCCAGTTTTAAATGGCCGGCAAAAGAGGCCGCCTCAGAGCTGATTCCTTCCATTATGCAGCCGTCACCTGCCAGGGCAATAAAGCTGGCTTGGGTAAGGTCTGGACTTAATCCTAAGCGGCTTTGAATTATTTTGTGGCCTAAAGCCATGCCCGTAGCCATAGCTATTCCTTGCCCGAGAGGACCGGTCGTTGTTTCAATGCCTCTATCAACCTGGTACTCCGGATGTCCGGCTGTAGGTGAATGAAGTTTTCTGAAATTCTTGATATCGTCTAATGATAAATTATAACCGGCAAGATGTAGCGATGAATAAAGCAGCATAGAGCCATGACCTGCAGAGAGTATAAAACGGTCCCTGTCAAACCATGTGGGATTATCAGGATTGTACCTTAAGCCCTTGGCAAATAAATAAGCAGCGATTTCCGCGCACCCCAAACAGATTCCGGGATGGCCGGAATTGGCTGCTTCAATGGCATCAATTGAGAGCCCGCGGATAGAGTTAGCAATTTCTTTTAATAGATCAATTTCATTATTGGTAATCATTGTTTTGTACCCACCTCAAGAAGTTAAAAAGCTATAGGATAAACTATTATTTTATTATAGACCAGTTATATTTTTTAAGAGGATCATTCTCTCTTTCCAGTTTAAAATGTCATTTAAAACTATCAGAGACATTAAAAAGATCAGAATTGCTGCTCCGGTGTTATTTATTACGGTTTCTGTTTTTTCGGGAAGCCGTTTTTTTCTGAAGAATTCTATGCCTAAAAATAAAAGATGTCCGCCGTCAAGCACAGGGAAGGGCAGCAGATTAATTATACCCAGGCTAACACTTATTATAGCCATAATATTCAAAAAATTAGCCAAACCTTGCTGAAGAAAAGCTGATGCCATTTGGATTATGCCTATAGGGCCTGCCATATGCTTGAAATTTATCCCGCCTCTAACGAGCTGTGAAAGAGTTATGAATACATTTTTTATGTAGAAGGTAGATAATTTTAGGCCAATGGCCATAGCTTCCAGGGGATTTACTTTTTTATTAAATATCTGAAAGACGATCCCGATCATGCCTTTTTTTCTGTCTTTATCCAATTTGGGCGTTATTGAGACTTGAAAAGAGCTGTTTCCGCGTTCGATAGTAAGAGCAATTGGTTTAGATGCTGACTGATTGATTGCGGAGATTATATAACTCACTTCGCTACTGTTTTTATAGAATAATCTGTCACTAACTTTTAACCCTGCTTTGGCAGCTGGGCTTTCGGCAAGTATGCTTTTTATTTCATTAGTAGGGGTAGCAACGCCTATCAAAAATGCGATCAAAGAAAATATAAGTGTGCCGACTATGATGTTCATAATAGCTCCGGCGCTGATAGTAATAAATCTATTTAACAGAGGTTTATTATGAAAGTCTTTTTCCGGATCGATCTGTTCATTATCCTGGTCATCCATCCCGACTAATTTAACAAATCCGCCGATCGGAAATAGGCGCAGAGAATACTCAGTATCATTATATTTACGGCTGATAAGCTTAGGTCCCATGCCAATACTGAATTCATAAACTCCAACACCACTGTACTTGGCTGCCAGAAGATGCCCAAGCTCATGGATAAAAATTACCAGGCCAAGAGCCAATAAAGTTATAACTGTACTGATCATTGAAATTAATCATACACAAGAGGGGATATATTTTAAAGGGGCTGAGGTAAAAATTGTATTTTTACCTCAGCCCCTTTTGTCGAAGATCTCCCCCTCTTCTAACTAAATCTATTCCGTTTTTCTGCGAAAAATAAACATCGAAAAATACTGTTTAAAAGTTTGTGCGGGAAAGAAGCCAGAGGATAAGTGTGATTAGGATGCTTATTAGCTTTAGAAGCCAGTTTTTAACAAAGATATTTTTAAGAATTTTTTTTGTTTTCATCTTTTTTGCAATTCGGGCAATATTTAATTTCTTTTTTATATTTATTTATTTTAACCAGCATGAATGGATTTTTGCACTTTTCGCAAGTTTCGGGAATAGGCTTATCCCAAACCGCGTATTTGCATTCAGGATATCCGGAGCAACCGTAAAAAACTTTTCCCTTTTTAGACCTTTTTTCCGCAAGCGGCTGGCTGCATTCAGGACATTTGACGTCCAGGTTTGCTTTCAAGTTTTTGGTGTTTTTACAGGCAGGAAAATTTGAACAAGCTAAAAATTCTCCGTAACGACCGGATTTTATTACCATGGGGCTGGAACATTTTTCACATATTTCGTCTGTTGGTTTGTCCTGGTTTATTTTTTCCATTTGTTTATTGGCTATTTCCAGGCGTTCGGAAAAAGGATCATAGAATTCCTGTACTACCTTATGCCAATCATGCTTGCCTTCGATAATCTCGTCTAATAATACTTCCAGAGAAGCTGTAAAGTTGATGTTAATTATTTTATCAAAGAATTTGTGCAGTTTTTCATTGACAATTATGCCCAGCTCAGATGGAAAAAGGGTCTTTTTTTCACGTACTACGTAATGTCTATCCTGGATAGTTGAAAGAATAGGAGCATAGGTTGAAGGTCGGCCAATGCCTTTTTCTTCCAGTTCTTTAACCAGGGCAGCTTCCGTATACCTGGAAGGAGGTTGAGTAAACTTTTGTTCTGAGTTCAGTTCTTGTAAGGTTAGTTCTTGGTTTTGTTGTATCTCAGGCAGAGCGGAAGTAGGCTGGTCTTTATTTTGGTCTTCGATAGCTTCGGAATAAAGTTTTAGAAAACCGCTGAAAATAATTGAGTGGCCATGGGCTTTGAAAAAGTATTTTTCTTTAGTGGCAGAGTCTACACTGAGAACTATTTGTTTGTTTTCTATGATTGCTGGTTTCATTTGTGATGCAATGAACCGTTTCCAAATGAGATTATATAATTTGAAAAGGTCAGGTTGTAAAAGTTTTTCCAGGCTTTTGGGAGTTTTGTCTATATAAGTCGGACGGATTGATTCGTGGGCATCTTGGACTTTGCTTTTTTGTTTGAAAGTGTTTTTTTTAGCCGGGATATAATCCGGGCCGAAAAGCTGCTTGATAATTGGTAAAGCAGCAGTATATGCTTCCTCAGAAATCCGGAATGAATCAGTTCTCATATAGGTTATCAGACCAGTAGCTTCTCCCTGGATTTCTACACCTTCATAAAGTTGCTGAGCGATAAACATTGTCTTTTTTGTAGTCCAGTTGAATTTTTTTGATGCCTCTTGCTGAAGGCTGGAAGTAATGAAAGGCGGAGCTGGTTGCCTAGAGTTCCTGGTTTTGTCTATCTTGAAGGCAGTGTATTTTTTTGAACTTAAGTTTTTAAGAATATGATCAGCTTCTTTTTTGTTTTTAACTTCAATTTTATTTGTTTCTTTTTGATACGCAAAGAGCCGGGCTTTAAGCTCTTTTTTATCATTGGTTAAAAGATTTGCGTCTATGTGCCAGAATTCTTTTGGATTAAAGTCAGTGATCTCTTTTTCCCGGTCGCAGATTATTTTAACTGCTACGGACTGTACTCTGCCGGCGCTTAGTCCGCGTTGAATTTTTTTGGAGAGGATAGGGCTTAATTTATAGCCTATTAGCCTATCTAATACCCGGCGGGCTTGTTGAGCATCAACCAGCTGCATATCAATGTCCCTGCAGTTTTTAATTGAATCAGTAACAGCTTTTTTAGTGATCTCATTGAATACAATCCTTTTTATTTTTTTAGGATCTACTTCCAGTGATTGAGCAATATGCCAGGCAATAGCTTCCCCCTCTCTGTCAGGGTCAGTTGCAATGTAGACTTGCGCTGATTTTTTGGCAGCAGTGTTTAATTCCTTGAGGACCTTGGTCTTTTCTTTCAGGATGGTGTAATAAGGAGAAAAGTTATCTTTGATGTTTACGCCGAGTCGGTAGGCGGGCAGGTCGCGGATATGCCCGTATGTTGCTTTTATAATATAATCTTTTCCCAGATACTTGGAAATGGTTTTTGATTTTGTAGGTGACTCAACGATTAGTAAATATTTGGACATAGAGGAGGGTAATATAGCGGATTAGTTTTTAGCTTGTCAATGTCCGGAAGTTGTGGATAGCCGTCATTTTTTGCCTTGAATGAAATTTTATGTCTATTTTTTCGATAATCTATTAGAGACGATATTTTTCCTGTAATGTTATTAATTATTTGGAGGTTAATAGTGCTATATAAATTATTGGGTTGTGATCAGGATGCCCAAGGTGGCAGGGGAATGAAATTTATTGACAAGATAACAACTTTTCGCGATGCGGTTTATTTTCGTTGTCTGAAAAAAATTAAAGAGTATTTAACGCCTGAAATTCATAATGACCAACACGAAATATTTTGCGCTATAAAATCTGTGATTAAGGCAGATGATTATCTTATTGTTAGAGAGTTGCTTAAGCATTATTCTGATAGCTCAAATAACCATCTGTTGATGCAATTGGCTGTAGAAGAACTGGCTTTGAATAGTATTAAGGAACTGAAGTCTAAATTAGAGAATGATGTTCCGACAATTAATATGATGGTTAATTTTATCGAACAGGAAAAGGAAAAAAAAGAGTATTTTAAGATCTTTGAAGAATTACTAAGCTGGAGGGGCATAAGAGAAAAGAATAAACAAAAAGTAGAGAGGTGGCTAGATAAAAGTGCCTTTAGTAAGTTTGATGCTGGAAATGTAATAGGATTGAGGCCATATTTAGGAAAAGGTAACAGTGGTATAACAGACGCAGGGAAAGAATCTAAGAAACAACCAGTGTCTGGATCAGATGATAGTGGAAGCGAGTTTTCAGATGTTACAGAAGGCGAATATGAAGAAGACAGTAATGGAGGTAATAATCATCATAGCGGTAGCTTCAAAGGTAAGAAGAAAAATCGGTGCTGCAATATAGTATAAGGATTATTTCCTTAAAAAAAGCTTCTCAAGCTGATCTTTATCCAACTTAATAAAAAGAGGCCTGCCATGCGGGCAGGTATAGTTTTGCGGTGTTTTGATGAGGTCTTGGATAAGAGCATAGGTTTCAGCTGAACTTAGTTTCTGTCCAGCTTTAATAGCTGCTTTACAGGCAGCCATTTTAAGCTTTTCTTTTATGGCTTCTTCTGCAAGGTTTTTGTTAGCAGATGTTAAGGTCTGCATTTGATCAATCAGGGATATTATTAGGTCTTTAATATTTGCTTCTGTGAATTGGATAGGGACCTCTCGGACAATGATCTGATTATCACCAAATTCATCTATTTCAAAATTTAATTCTTTAAAAGAGTTTCTATGACTTAAGAAAAGTCCGTATTTTCCAGCGTCTAAACGGATAATTTCGGAGATTAATAGTTGCTGACGGCTGTTACTATCTTGGGCTTTAGCTCTGAATTTTTCGTATAGGATTCTTTCATGCGCTGCATGCTGGTCTAAGATGAATATTTTCTTGTCGCTTTTGATTATTAAATAAGTGTTTAAAAACTGGAAGAATTCAGGTTTGGTATGCTGTTCGTTAGGATCTTTATATAGACTGCTGATAACAAAACTATTATGGGTATTAACTCCATCCTTGGAAAAAAGATGTTTGGCTTGGCTTACGTGATAGTCTTTTCCGGGCGTAGATGTGGAAGAAGGAGACAAGCTTTGGTTTTCCTTAAAAAAACCGGCCATTTCTTTAGTTTGTATGGAAGACCTGATTGCCTGATAGATAATGTTATAAAGATTGTTAGGATTTAGGAACTTAATGCTGGTTTTTTGGGGGTGGATGTTTACATCTATTTCGTTTTGAGTGGTCTGAATATTCAACGCTATAAACGGGTATTTTGAAGCAGGGATAAGGTCTGAATATGCTTCGGTAGCTGCTTTTTGAATTAAAGGATTTTTAACAATACGTTTATTTACTCCAATATAATACTTGGTGCGGTTAGGGTAGAAAAAGCTAGGTTTGGAGATAAAGCCGTTTATAATAATGTTTTTTTCTTCGAAAGATAGTTTAATAAGCTGGTTTTTTAAGTCTTTTCCCAATAGATAAATAATTAGTTTTTCCTGGTCTTTGATACCGGTTGTGTTTAGTACTTCTTTTTTGTTGTTCGTTAAAATGAAATCTATGTCCGTATAGATTAAAGCGAATTGTAGCAGAACTTCAAAAATGTATGAGAACTCTGTGCCATCACTTTTTAAAAACTTTTTCCTGACCGGTAGATTTTGAAAGATATTCTTAATTATTACAGTTGTACCATTATTATGAGTCGTGAGTTCCGGTTCCGAGATATCTTTTTCAAACGCTTGTAAATAATATGCTTCCTCAGAAGTGGTCTTGGAATAGATTTCCAGGTTGCCCACATGGCACATGCTTGCTAAGGCCTCTCCTCGAAAACCTAAGCTTTCAATGGAGTTCAAATCCTCAATTTGAGCAAGCTTTGAGGTGGCATGTCTTAATGGCGCTAATTTAAGGTTTTCTTGACTGATGCCATGACCGTTATCAGAAATTTTGATTAAGGTTTTTCCTCCGTTTTCAATATCAACGGAGATAGTTGATGCTTTAGCATCCAGACTGTTTTCGATTAATTCTTTTACAATGGATGCTGGCCTGTCTATTATTTCTCCGGCAGCGATTTTATTGATAGTCTGGGGATCAAGGATCTTAATTCTGCACATATTAAACCACCTCTGTACTAATTTTGTAATTAAGGATTTTGTCAGCAGAAACAATAACCAGCAATTCTTTTTTTAATTTAATAATTCCTTCCACAAATTCTTCTTCAATTTCCCCGGCTCCTGCTGGTGGTAGTACCACATGTTCTTCGCTTATCTGGATCACGTCTCTGATGCAATCAACCAAGAGAGCAACATCTTCATCTTTTAGAATGATGTTTTTACTTTCAACAGTGATTTTCCTAGACTCAAAGCCGAGGCGTTTGCCTAGGTCGAAGACGGTCATTATCTGGCCACGTAAGTTTAAAAGCCCTCTAATGTAATCCGGGCTTAAAGGAACGGGGCAAATATCAAGGTTTTTATTAATTTCACGAATATTCAGAATATCTATGCCCAAAAGATGGTTATCAATGTGAAAGGTGATAAATTGCCTTTTTTTATATTCGTTTTTTGTGTTCTTCAATATCTTTCTCCATTTTTTCTAGGAGTTTTGCACAATCTAAAAATAAAGTTAAATGTTTATTGATTACAGCTGATCCGACTATCCCTTCTTGGGTAGTAACATCTTCGTGTAGGTCTATTCTCACTATCATCGTATCTAAGATTTCCGAAGCAAGTATGCCAGCTAAAAATCCTTCTGTTTTAGGAATTATAACATATAGGCTTTTACCTTTTTCCATTTCAAAAGGTGTAACCGGAAGGAAATTCTCAAGATGGATCAGCGGTAAGCCCTCACCCCGGAAATTAATAAAATGCTGGTCCCCTATATGCTCAATATCTTCATATTGGATTTTTTCGATTCTGGAAATATTATGTACAGGGATAGCAAAATGTTCATCCGGGGCATTTTTAAAAGTTAATATTTCCCGTTTGGTTTTCAGGAGTTTTTCCTGTTCCAGCATTTGTTCCTGCATTTTTTTGTATTCTTTCTGGACTTCACTGAATTTTAACTGTGCGCTTTGGGCAATCCCTGCAATATCCAGGATAACTACAACTTTGCTGTCCCCCCTTATGGTAGCACCGGCCAGGCATTTTATCTCCTGGATATGCCGTGAGAGGGGTTTTACAACTATTTCTTCATTATCCAGAAATTCATTTACTACAATACCGTATGTATTTGAACCGATTTGAACGCAGACTATGTTTATTTCTTCTACTATTTCGTCAAAATCATATATTTTCGGTATTGAGGTTGGCGGTATTTTATCTTCTTTCTCTACCTCTTCACCTTCCTCATTTTCTATACCTTTTTTATCTTCTTTATCTTCTTTATCTTCTTCACCCTTTTCACTTTCTTTACCTTCCTTACCTCCTACACCATCTTTTTTTCCCTCTTCAGATTTTTCTTCTTCTAATTCATTCTCATTTTCTACAGAATCTTTTGGATGCAAAGAACTGATAGGAATAATTATATTCTTTTCATCTGCTTGTAATGCTAATAATTGTTTAAAGGCAGAGTTTTCATGGTCCTGTAACTGAAGTATTTCCTCCAAGTCAACAACGGGCAAGATCTCGTTGCGGATTCTGACTACGATAACTCCGCCTATTTGCTCGGTTTTTTGTGGGACTTCTTCGACAGGAATGGAGATAAGCTCTTTTAGATTGGATTGAGGGATGGCAAAGCGGTTGGTTCCGGAGCTAACGATCAAGGAAGGGATAATTGCTAGTGTTAAAGGAGCGCGTACAATAATGGTTGTGCCTATATCCTGCAGGCTTTCAATTTCAAGATGCCCGCCGAATTTTTCGATGTTCGTTTTTACCACATCCATACCAACGCCTCTGCCCGAAATATCTGATACGGTTTTTGCGGTGGACAGGCCGGGCATAAAGATTAAATCTAGCTTATCAGTATCGTTTAGTTTCTCAGCCTCTTCGGAAGTGATAAGAGATTTAGCAATGGCTTTTTTAGTTAGTTCGTTAATGTTAATGCCCCCTCCGTCATCTTTTACAGTGATATTTACCTGGCCGGACTCATGTTTGACCGATAGTTCGATAAGCCCTGTTTTTTGCTTTCCGATTTTTTCTCTGTTTTCAGGAAGTTCAATACCATGTCCTACGCTATTACGGATAATATGGGTTAAAGGTTCTGACAGCGCTTCTAAAATGGATTTGTCTAACTCGATCTCGGTGCCTTCTATCTTGACTTCTACCATTTTGTTAGAACTGCGGGCTAAGTCTCTGATTATTCTAGGGAATTTATTTAAAAGGTTCCCTGCCGGCTGCATACGCATCTGCATTATATTGGTCTGGATTTCACCGGTAACAAAATCAAGGTGCTGTAGGACAGTGTTAAGGTCGTGGTTATCAAGTATGAACGCTTCAATTACCTGCCGCAGCTGATTTCTGCTTAATACCAGCTCCCCGGCATAGTTCATCAGGCGGTCTATCAGATCGACGTTTATTCTTACCATTTCATGTATGGTAGTATCTAGTTTGAGGTGTTTTTTTTCTTTTTCTTCTTTTTCTTTCTCTTTTTCCGGGGCTTTTTCTTTTTCTGATGGAACAATTTCTTTTTTCTCGGGTGCTTCTTGTGTTTTCTCTGGCTTAGGTTCTGGTTTTTGTTCTTCAATTGATTCTCTTGCTTTTTCTTCGAGATGAGTTTTTAAAAAATCATTAAGCAAAGACAGTTCATATTTATATGAGATATCGGTCCGGTCAGGATTTTCAGCCAGGATATGGATTTTTTCTACACTGCTTCCTATTATGTCAATGATCGAGGGATCCAACCGGATTGAACCATCCTGAACTTTAGATAAGATAGTTTTAAGCATTTCAATTAATTCGCAGATTGAACTTATTTTGTATTTTTCAGCTAATACCAGTAAGCCGTTGACCGCAATAATAGATTCCTGGACAATGCTGGGATTGATACTAGTATCATCCTTATGGATATCCAGCAGGATCAATTTCTCGTCCAGCAGTTGTAGATGATCTATAACGCTATGAGTAAAGGTTTCTTCTGGTTTGTATCTTATTGGTTCTTTTTCTTTAGCTTTGGTCTCGAATTCCGGTCCGGCTTCAGGTTCAGGGCCTATCTCTTCTTTTTTGGGGGGTGGTGGTGTTTCTGGAGGTTTAGCTAAGTCTTGGGCTGGAGGTGGGGAAGGTGGTGGTTCTTTTTCCGCTTTAATTTTTATTTCTTCTTTTTTTGGTTCTTTAGGAGCTTCTTCCGGGATTAGGCTTGAAATATTGTTTAAGGCTTGAACTTCATTTTCATAGTCCATTTCATTGCTGTCCTGGATGTTCTCTATCATTTCTTTGAGCTTATCAAGGCCTGCAAAGAGGATATCTGCTTTTTGGGGATCAGGTTCAGCTTTTCCTTCGCGGAACAGGTTTAGGACATTTTCCATGGCGTGGCTTAAGTTTTTTATGGCATTGAAACCAAAAAAACCGGCTGAACCTTTCATGCTATGCATAGCACGGAAAGACCTGTTGATAACTTCGCTATCAACCTCTTTTCCTTTTTTCTCAATCTCCAGAAAATCTTGGTCAAGCTCTTCAAAATGTTCCTGGCATTCAGCTATAAATTCATTGATTAAATTATCTTCGCTCATTAGTTTTTTATTGCTCCATAGAGGTAATCTTTTAGTCTTTTGAAGTGCAGCTCACTTCACGGCCTGGGAAAATGAGGGGATATTTTTTTATTTAAGGGCTGTGCCCTTACGACCCCAAATTTACCTCAAACGACTGAACAATTACCCGTAGACTTATATTATAATCGAAGTTATACTGGTTTTTGTAGTATTAATATAGTATTGAGCTTTATATTTTATATTTGAAATCAGAGATTAGCTTACGCAGAGCTTTATGAAAAAGAAGATATTAATTTCAGTTTTTTTTCTATTATTTACATTTATAGTTGGGATACTGGGCTATAAGTTTTTGGTCGGGCCCCACATCACAGTCCTTGATTGTATTTATATGGTTTTTATTACTCTTTCTACCGTGGGATTCGGAGAAATATTTGATCTTAGTAATAATCCTGCAGCCAGAGCTTTGACCATGGTGCTTATTCTTATGGGTATGAGTAATCTGTTTTTTGTGGTTTCGACATTTACGGCTTTATTAGTGGAGGGGAAGCTCAATAGGATTTTATGGAGGAGAAAGGTTATGAGAACAATTAAAAATTACCAGGATCATTTCATTGTGTGTGGGTCAGGAAAGATCGGTAATCATATTATTGAAGAGCTTTTAAAAACTAAAAACAAATTTGTGGTGATTGAAAAGGATGCGGAGCAAGCGGAAGTTATGAAGGAGCGGTTTTCGGAAGTACCGATCATAAATGGAGATGCAACTGTTGATGAAGTTCTGATGTCTGCCGGGATTGAAAAAGCTAAAGGTTTAGCTTCTGTCCTTCCTTCTGATAAAGACAATTTATTTTTGACTTTGACAGCCCACCATTTAAATAACAAGCTTAGGATAATCACTAAGTTAATAGATCTAGATAACCATAAAAAGATGATTAAAGCTGGCGCAACTTCAATTGTTCCTCCCAATTTTATAGGTGCAATGAGAGTAGCTTCAGAGCTTATTAGGCCAGCAGTAGTAGGTTTTCTGGATATTATGTTACGTGACAAGAGAAATTTAAGAGTTGAGGAACTAGAGGTTAAAAAAGAATCTTGGATTGTAGGCAAAACTTTAGGAGAAATCCAGTTAAGGCAGAAGGCAGGTTTGCAGGTTGCTGCTCTTCAGAATATTAAAAAAAATGAAATAGATTATTACCCACAGGGAAATACAGTAATAACCGAAGATACAATAATGATAGTCATTGGAGAACCGGATAAACTTAAAAAACTAGCAGTTTTTGTAAAATAATCTATGCTTTCCCTTCGGCGAAAAACTCCACAAGTTATGATAGGTAATGTCCCTTTAGGACATAGGCATATTGTTGTTATCCAGACAATGACTAATACAGTGACCTCTGATGTTATGCAGACAGTAAAACAGGTCCAAGAATTGTCAGACAGCGGAGCACAGCTTGTTAGGTTGACTATCAATGATGATAGGGCAATGAGATCTATACCGGAAATTATTCAAAGACTTGAAGATGACGGTTATTCCATACCCCTTATTGGGGACTTTCATTTTAATGGGCACCTGCTTTTAAAAAAGTGGCCGAAGAGCGCTGGTCTATTGGCAAAATATAGGATTAATCCGGGAAATGTAGGCCAAAGCGCTATTAAAGATAAAAATTTTGCTTCAATTGTCAAAATTGCCATAGAGAATAATAAACCGGTGCGTATTGGAGTGAACGGTGGATCCCTTGATAGAGAGCTGCTCTCAGGATTAATGAAGAAAAATGCTTCCCTAAAGAAACCTAAGCCTTTTAGCGATGTTGTATGTGAGGCTGCTGTCCAAAGCGCTTTACTTAGTGCAAGGAAAGCGCAGCAGCTGGGAATGGCAGCAGACAAGATTGTGCTGAGCGTGAAGATGTCTGATGCCCAGGAGTTAATCAAAGCTAATGAAATATTGGCCAGCAGGTGTGAATATGTTTTACATGTTGGCCTGACTGAAGCTGGTGCCAGTCTTCAGGGGATAGTATCCAGTTCTGCTGCCCTGGGTATATTATTACAGCAGGGTATTGGAGATACGATAAGAATTTCCTTAACTCCGACACCAGGAGCCAGCCGCACAGAGGAAGTGAAAGTTTGCCAGCATCTACTTCAATCTTTAAATATCCAGGCTTTTAGACCTACCATAATCAGTTGTCCCGGATGCGGCCGTACGGATTTGGATGTTTTTCCGGTTTATGTTCAACACATCCAAAAATTTGTTGATACCAGGTATAAAGAGTGGACACTGATTTGTTCCGGAATTGAAAAACTGCGTATTGCAGTAATGGGCTGCGTAGTTAACGGTCCTGGGGAAAGTATGGCTGCTGATATTGGGATTTGCATACCCGGGAAAACAGAGGCCCCTATTGGCCAGGTTTATGGTAAGGGAAAGCTCATTAAAAAATTAAAGGGTCCTAGAATAATGGAAAACTTTTGTGAATTCTTAGAGGAATTTGTAAAAAAAGCTTACGGAAAATCTTTATAATATATGTTTGATCTTTCCGGAAGCATCTGCTTCGTTGTCTTTATTGTTTTTAGGTGCTTCAATGTTTAGTTCTGAGGTTAATTTTAACAAGCTGTCGCAGGCTTTTATAATTGGTTCAAATATAGCTGCAGAACTCTTTTTTGCTTTTTGATCTATACTTAGGATTTCTACAAATATGTTTTTTGATTCATTCTCAGCCTTTTTCTTGTCCTCTATCTCGGCCACTGCTTCTGTAATGGACTGCGGTTTATCTATGGAGGTTCTGATAAGTTCTTTTACTTTAGGAGTAGATAACTGATATTTTGCCCGTTTTTTCATAATGAAATCTTCGATTATTTTTATAGATTTTTCTGAGCTGTTGTTGGTGTTTTTTAATAAACCAAACCGATCTGAGATGTAAGTAGCTATAAATTTTTTGTACTCAGCTAGAAATTGGACAATAAAGCTTTTATTTACGGATTTGGTTATATTTGTAATTGTCCTTAATAGGCCTCTCAAGCTTTTTGAGATATTGTTAAAAGATTTGTTTTCCTGAGATTTAGGAAAAGAGGTTATTAAATCATTAATAGTTTTTGCCGGATTATCGCTAAGGGATTCAAAGAATGTAGAAATGGAGTCTATTTCATCGGCTAGGGTACTAAAATCCAGAGAAGAGGCAATGTCTCTTTCCGTAAAACGTTTTTCTGTTGGTGTATGGATGGCAGAAGTGTAGTGTGCTTCCATTTCTGCTGTTACTTTGTTTTCAGGAGTTTTATATTCAATACCGCTGGGACCTATTTTTATCGGATTGTCATCATTTGTAGTTTCTCCCATTTGCCTTCTCCTTTATTTTTTAATTTTCTTAGCAAGGTTTTTTAATTGTATATATTCGGGCCCGGTGGGGGGCATAAGTTGTAGAACGCTGTTTAGACCACCAATGTCATTTAGGAAATAATAAGCAACACCTAAATAATACTTTATATCAATATTCATAGGGTAGTCTTTTAATCCTTTTTTTAAAATTGTTATGGCTAGTTGAGGTTTGTTTAATTTAATATAGATTCTTCCGATATTAATATAAGCCAAATAATAATTACTTGAATTTATACTTTCCTTGAGCAGTTTGACGGCTTGGTCCAGGTTGTCTTCCTCTTCCAAGATCACAGCTAGATTGTTGTATGCTGTTCCATAACCTTTTCCCGGGCTGGTTTCAATGGAGTTTATAAAAGATTTTTTTGCCTGGCTGTAAAATTTTAGCCTGAATAATTCAACGCCCAGGTTATTATGGAGTACAAAACTTTTTGGTTCCAGTTGTAAGTCATGTTCATAAAGGATTATAGGGGATCGCCAGTCCCGGTTACGCATAATTGTGCAGATCCCAAAGAGAGCTAGAATAGCAACAAAGGCATATATTATGTAGTCTTTGTTTTTTTTGGATAAACGGCTTGGGATTATTAGTAAAAGCATTATGATAAGGCCGATTTGGGGGAAGTATAACCAGTGCTCCCGTACTGTCGACGGTAAAGGCATTGGAATATTTAGGACTATAGCTAAGCCTAAAAAAAGCATGGCAGCGCCAAAGATGGATAATAATTTGTCTTTAGATAGTTTAATTAGTAAAAAAAAGAAAGCCGCCAGAAAAGGTATTCCCAACCAGATAAAAGGACTGAACAGGGATTTCTCTACAAAGTGATATTCCATATGCAGGTTGATGGGAAAGAAAAATATCTTTAAATAGATAACTAAGGCTTTAGGAATGGAAAGGAATCTTTCATAGTAAGAAGCACTGGCAATTAGGGAAAGAGCTGCGCTTTTGGACAGATTAATGAAAAATAATCTAAATACAATATAGGAAACCATAATTAGATTTATGCTTCCCAGAAATAATAAATTTGCAATTTGCTTATATTGTTTTTTGTATAGAAGAAGGTAAACGGAAAGGATAATAGGTAGAAACAGAGTATTTTCTTTTGACAATATTGAAGCGAGGTAACAGATAAATGCCGCCACGAACAAATATGACTTATTCTTTTTTGAGCCGATAAGAAACAGGTTAAAACAGGCCAGGGCAAAGCCTACACATAAAAGATCGCCTCTCCCGGATATGTAGGTTATGGCCTCAATACCTACCGGATGAACTGCAAAGACCGCTGCTCCCAGTAGGGCCAGTAAAGAGCTGAATCCAAGGTAATTAAGGAGCAATAAAACTAAGACTGCATTGATGATATGAATGAAAATATTAGTCACGTGATATCCAATGGAATTTAATCCCCAGATTTGGTAATCAAATAAATAGGTCAGTATTTGCAAGGGGCGGTAAAACTTGCCTTCAGTTAGTTTGTTCCCAAAGGCAGATGCCGTAAAAATATTTTTTACATATTTCCATTCGCGTATGAGAGGATTATTAATGACCATTTCTTCGTCATCCCAGAGAAACGGGCTTTGAACTATATTGGCATAACAAACAAAGATAATTACTGCCAAGATAATCGCCTGCAGCAGAAAATTGTTCTGAAGAGTGTTTTTTATTTTGCTAAGAAGCATAAGACTTATTATATAAAATTATTTGTATTTTTGGTATTGTCCTATCGACTGAGCTTGTTTTGGATAATTTGGTTTAAAACGCTATTCTGCTGTTCGCTTAAGTTTTTTGTGTCAAAGTTTTCATTTTCTTTGATAACTTGATTTAATTCTTCTTTATTGTCGGAATATAGTATTTTTTCAATTGTCTTCTGGAAAAAATCAGTTCTCAACGCTTCATTACCAGCGGTATCCAACAGTTTTTCATATGTTTGACTTTGTTGAGGCAATCCAAATTTTATCTTAGATGTTTGTAGGAACTTTTCTTTTAATTCTGAATATTTGTTTTCACTGATTGTCGGTTTTGCATTTTCTAGTTCTTGTTCAAAATCTACAAAATCTTTGACCATACTCAGTTCAAACAGTTTTGTTTCAAGAAAGATTTCTTGTTCATTGATTTCTCTGGGCGCAAAAGTTTGTTCTTGGCTTTCCGTAGGGGCTGATTGCCTTTCAGTACTTATTTTTGCTGGTTCTGTTTTTATGGTGTCTTCTGTTTTTTCAACGGATGAGGGGCTACCATCCGGGGCTTTAGGTGGGATTGCTTTGGGATATTGTTGTGGGCTGCCTATTGAGTCAATGGTCAATTTATTCTCCTTATTTATTATGTTTATATTATTATTATTCCCTATTGGAGAGGAGGTGAAACCTTATTCTTTTTTATTATTTTCATTTCCCATCCTATCCCAATCCTCGAAGCATCTAAATCTACCGTCACTCTCTTTCAAGAGAGGGAACGAGGGTGAGTTCCATTTCTATATTCCTAACATCCTTTATTTTATAAAAACTAAATAATATAATTAACCAATGGAACCTAATGAAATTGATTCAGAATTAAATCAACTTGAGCAAAATATCAGTGATTTTTCCAAATTGTCCATTACTGAATTCAGAGAAAAAATACTGGATATAGCAGAGAGGATTGTTGAGGCTGACATTAGTTTGAGAGATCAGATAAAAGAATTGTTTGATAACGTCCAGAAGAGCGGTGAGTCCTTAATTCACAATATTGTCAGGCGTGGTGGTAATGAAGACCTAGACAGAGTTTGCAAGTTTGATGTGGATGTTACCATAACAGACAGTAATAAGAATAATATTTTACATATTGCGGTCTATAATAAGAAGCTATTGCTGGTCAGTGATATTCTTCGTAAACATATTGAACAGGTTAGATCAGTTATGATAAACGCGCAAAATAAGAACGGACTTACACCTTTACACTATGCCGTGATGAATAATCAATTTGATATTGTGGTTTTGCTGTTAAATGCCGGTGCAGGCTTATATTTCAAGGATGAGCGTGGTAATACACCTCTGGATATGGCAGATTTTTTAGGGTATGAGAAAATCATTAATATTTTTAAAGGCAATACTGAGATTGAGAACCTTAACCTAGATGTAGATGGGCTTCCTTCAAGAAGTAATTTTGATAACAAAATATAGATTTTAATTTCTTACTTGGCCTTGGCCTTCAACAATATACTTATACGTAGTAAGTTCCGGCAATCCCATTGGGCCTCTGGCATGGAGCTTCTGGGTGGAAATACCAATCTCTGCGCCAAACCCGAATTCGCCGCCGTCTATGAAACGGGTGGAAGTATTAATAACTATGGCAGCGGCATCGACTTTTGCTGAGAACTCATTGATGGTGGTTATGTTTTCTGAAAGTATTGCTTCACTGTGCCGGGTGCCGTATTTATCAATATGATCAATAGCTTCATTAAGATCAGTTACTATTTTAATAGCTATAATATAATCAAGGTACTCTGTTTCCCAATCGGTTTTGGTTGCAGGTGCAGCTTGAGGTATAATTACTCTGGTTTTTTTGCAGCCTCTAATATCCACTTTTTCCTTTTTTAATGCTTTGGTAATGATTGGGAGGAACTCCCTGGCAATATCTTCGTGAATAAGCAATGTTTCACAAGCGTTACACACAGAGGGTCGGCTGGTTTTAGCATTAATAATTATTTCAATGGCTTTAGATAGGTTGGCTTCTTTATCAACATAGATGTGGCAGTTACCCATACCTGTTTCTATAGCAGGGACAGTAGCGTTTTTTACCACATTTTGTATTAAGCCAGCTCCTCCTCGCGGGATAATGACACTTAGGTACTTGTCCATTTTGACAAAAGTTTCAATACCTTTTCGCGATGTGTCTTCTAGTAATTGGATTGAACCTTTGGGAATATCGTGTTCCTGGAGAGATTTTTTCAATATGTTAGAAATGGCCAGGTTTGTATTGTAAGCAGAGGAGCTTCCTCTTAGAACAACGCTGTTTCCGGTTTTAATGCATAAACCTACTGCGTCTGCAGTAACGTTTGGCCTGGCTTCATATATAATGCCAACTACTCCCAGAGGTACGCGTATTTTTTTTACTTTTAGGCCGTTTAAAGCAGACCAGCCGCTCATTATTTCACCCGTTGGATCAGCGAGTTTTTCGATCATTAGGAAACTGTCTGAAATAGCTTGAACACGGTTTTTATTTAGTGCTAATCTGTCCAGAAGGGCATTAGTAAGCCCTTTTTTCTTACCGTTTTGAAGGTCTGTTTCATTGGCTTTTAATATCTGTGCCGATCCTTTGATGATGTTACTTGCCATTTTGTTTATGGCCTGGTTTTTAGCTTTTGTAGGGATGACAGAAAGTAATTTTGAGGCTTCTAATGCTTTTTGGCATTGGTTTTGAATGGTTTGCATTTTCAAACTCCTTTTTTATTAGCCGGAATTAGAGTTCCAATATAGTCGTTTTTTAGAATGCTGTGGATAATATTTGGACTTCGGCCGTTGGCAATGATTACTTCTGTACCACTTGCCGCAGCCTCTTTTGCCGCAGCTAGCTTTGATTTCATGCCACCTTTGCTTCTGCTGCTCTGGCTTTCTTCGGAAGAATTTATCAATTCATCCGTTATTTTGGAGATACTTTTTATTAGTTTTGCAGTCTTGTTTTTCTCCGGATTAGCAGTAAATACTCCATCAGCATTAGTAAGCAAGATGAGCTTATCAGCTTTAATTATTTTTGCTACATAGCTGGATAGGGCGTCATTATCACGGAAACGGGAGTCAATTTCTTCGGTTGCAACACTGTCGTTTTCGTTAATTATTGGAATAATATTTAATTTCAATAGTTCACAGATGGTGTTTTTGGCGTTTTTGTTTTGGATCTTGTTGTCAATACAGTCTTTAGTAAGCAATATCTGGCCTGTTATTTGTTCATATTGAGAGAAAAAACGGCTGTATTCCTGCATCAACAAGCTTTGACCAATTGCAGCAGCAGCCTGCTTTTCTTGGATATTTTTGGGCTTTATTTTCATCTTGGTTGAACCGCAAGTAATAGCACCTGAGGTTACGATAATGAACTTCTGTTTCGTGTTTTTGGCTTCTCTGGCTATTTGCTCAACAAGGGAGCGCAGGTTGTTCAAGTCCAAATTGCCTTCATGAGTTGTAAGTAAATTTGTTCCGATCTTTACAATATTAATTATTGTTCTTTTCATCACAAACATCTTTTATCTGCCATATTAATTTGTTTAAATTTTCCTGTTTCGAAAAGCAGGAAATTGTCAGAGCCATGATCCCTTTTGACTTAAAGTATGACACTATCTTAGACAGATCATGTTTATTTGTCATGTCTATTTTGGAAAGTACAACAATAGAATTTTTCTTTTCCAGGGGCAAATTGCTTTGGTGTAATTCTTCTCTAATAACAGTATAGTTTTGCCAACAAGTTTTCGGAGAAATGTCCGCAGAGTCGATTAAATGGATCAAGAGCTTTGTTCTGTCAATATGTCTAAGAAAGTCAGAACCAAGACCCAATCCTTTTGATGCTCCCTCTATTATCCCTGGGATGTCTGCAATAACTATTTCCCGGTCAATTAGGTTTAAGACTCCTAAATTTGGAAAAAGGGTAGTAAATGGATAATCAGCAATTTTGGGATTAGCGCGTGTGAGTGTTTTGAGCAGGGTTGATTTACCGGCATTGGGCAGGCCGATTAAACCGATCTCAGCGATCAGTCGGAGCTCTAACCTATAATCTTTCTCTTCCCCCGGTAGTCCGGGTTGGGCATACCTGGGAACTCTATTGGTGGGAGTAGCAAAGCGAGCGTTGCCGAAACCGCCTTTGCCGCCTTTGGCAGCATGGAACAGTGAGCCATCTTCGGTTAAATCTGCTTTGAGATTATTCTCCTGGTCGTAGATTAAAGTGCCACAGGGAACAACCAGAATGAAATCTTTTCCGTTTTGTCCGGACCTGTTTTTATTGCTACCCGGTTTGCCGTTTTCAGCTTTATAAGTTTTTTTGATTTTTAAATCAAGAAGAGTTTGTTTTTTCTTTGAAGCTTGGAATAATATATTTCCGCCATTCCCGCCATCTCCGCCGGAGGGGCCGCCTTGGGGGACATATTTTTCTCTCCGGAAGCTAATAGCGCCAGGCCCGCCGTTCCCGGCTTTTGTTTTTATTTTTGCTTTGTCTACGAATTTCAAAAGAAAATGATCTGGTTTCTAGTTCTGGGAATATACTGAAATTTTTTGCTTGCCTTTTTTAATATATTCGAATTTCACATAGCCGTCTGCTGTTGCAAAGATTGTAAAATCTTTGCCCAGGCCGGTGTTGGTTCCGGGAAAGAACTTGGTTCCTCGTTGACGAACTAGAATATTACCAGATGTGACAAACTGACCGGCATAACGTTTTATACCGAGTCGTTTAGATTGACTGTCGCGACCGTTCTTCGTGCTCCCTTTTCCTTTTTTATGAGCCATTATTTATCTCCTTTTGTGGTTTTAGCAGTGCTTCTTTTTTTAGCTTGTGGTTTTTTGGCTGCGGTTTTTTTCTCTTCAGTAGTTTTTTTAGCTGTTTCCTTTTTCACTGGTGGAGTGGTTTTTGAATTTATTTTATCTATTTTTATCGTTGTTAGTTGCTGACGGTGGCCCTGTTTTACTTTATAACCGGTTTTTCTTTTAAATTTAAATACAATCAGTTTTTTTCCTTTTTTCTGTTCAAGTACTTTTCCTGTGACCGAAGCTCCTTCAACATAAGGTTGTCCGATAGTTACCTTGTTTTTATCATCCGAGATAAGAAGTATCTTATCAAAAGTAACAACTTTATTTGCTTCGCAATCTATTTTTTCCAGATCAAGAATTATGCCTTCTTGTACTTTATATTGTTTTCCACCGGTTTCAATTACTGCGAACATTATAATACCCTCCTAAAATATCTATCTATAAAGATAGAGTAGTAATAAATATATTTCCTGACTTAATTTGTCAAGTGTTTTTGATGTTTGTACAGCTAATAAGCTGTGGATTTATTGAGGTTTGTTAAAAATATTTTTTTTATTTGCATAAGCTTTATACATAGCTAATCTAGGGGGGCAAACCAAAAACTAAGCACAGCGCAGTTTTTTCCT